>CAYVIS010000018.1:0-18441 GCA_964451565.1 uncultured Neisseria sp. | reverse complement strand
GAAATGATTATGCAGTTAAGATTGTATACCCCGCCCATGAAAGCTTTTTGACGTGTGTCAAGTTACGCAGTCCTACAGGCGAATCAATGCCGAAACTGAAAAAAACGTGTCAAAGGCCGTCTGAAAAGGCTTTCAGACGGCCTTTGCTGAATCTGCACGCATATCGCCTGTGTTGAGGCGGCAATTTTCGAGCTGTTAAGCGGGCATAATGATAATATAATATCGTTTGTTTTTTCAGACGGCCTTATTTATTGAAATAAGAAAGTTTATTAATCAATAAAATATAAATGATTGGAGATTTTATGCAATTGCGTTTTTTAGTGGTTGCGGCTGCGCTGTTGTGTGCACCCGCTTGGGCGGCCCAACACGGTCACCATTGGTCTTACGAGGGCGATGAAAGCCCTGAGCATTGGGGCGGACTTGACGCCGAGTATGCCGTTTGCGCCAGCGGCAAAAATCAGTCGCCGGTGGATTTGACATCGGCCATCCGCGCCGGGGGCGACAGCGTGCGCGTTGCTTATGCGCCGTCACGCTACCGGGTGGAAAACAACGGCCACACCGTTCAGGCCACCCCGGCGGCAGAAACGCGGGCGTTGCAGATTGACGGTAAAGCGTTTGCGCTGAAGCAGTTTCATTTCCACACGCCGAGCGAGCATACGTTTAAAGGCCGCCATTTCCCAATGGAAGTGCATTTTGTGCACCAAGCTGCCGATGGTGAATTGGCGGTGATGGCGGTGATGTTTGAAGAGGGCGCGGTTAATCCTGCGCTGACGCCGTTGCTGGCTAAAACATTGAAGGCCGGGCAGGTGGCAGAAGTGGCGCAAGCGGTTGATATCATGCCGCTGCTGCCCGCAAACCGCCGCCATTTCCGCCTCAATGGTTCGCTCACCACGCCGCCGTGCAGCGAGGGGGTGAACTGGGTGGTGATGGAAACACCAGTGCGTGCCTCTAAAGCGCAAATCCGCACAATGGCCAAGATGATCGGGCATGCCAACAACCGTCCGGTGCAGCCGCTGAATTCGCGGATTGTGGTGGAAGAAGCGCAATAAACCGATAGATTGCCGAGGCCGTCTGAATGCGCAACTATGCGTTCAGACGGCCTTTGTGTATGAAAATAAAACACACCCGTTTATCCGCCCGCGTTAAGCTGGTTTTAATATTGGTGGGCGATAATCGATAATCGGGCAATCTTTCAGACGGCCTCAAAGCAGGGTATGATGACGCCGTTAACCCATAAGGACATACCATGAACGTTTTGTTTATCGCCGACCCGATGGCCACGTTTAAAACCTATAAAGACACCACCTACGCCATGATGCGCGAGATGGCCGGCCGCGGCTGGCGCTTGTCGCACACTTTGAGCAGCGAATTGTCGGTGCAAAACGGCAAAGTGGCGGCGCAGGCGGTGGCGTTTGAATTTATCGGCGCAAGCAGCGACCACGACCACCAATGGTTTGAAGCCGCGGCCAAAGTTCAGACGGCCTTGAGCGATTTCGATGCCGTGATTATGCGCACCGACCCGCCGTTTGACATGCAATACCTCTACGCCACCCAATTGCTGACGCTGGCGGCAGAGCAGGGCGCGAAAGTGTTTAACAGCGGTCAGGCGATGCGCGATTTCAATGAAAAGCTGGCGATTCTGAATTTCAGCCAATTTACCGCGCCGACGCTGGTCACCACCCGCAGCGCCGACGTACGCGCCTTTTTGGCGGAACACGGCGACATCATCGTCAAGCCGCTCGACGGCATGGGCGGCATGGGCATTTTCCGCCTCACCGCGCAAGACCCCAACATCGGCAGCATTTTGGAAACGCTGATGCAGCTCGACACGCGCACCATCATGGCGCAGCGCTACATCCCCGAAATCGTGCACGGCGACAAACGCGTGTTGGTGATTGGCGGCGAAGTGGTGCCGTTTGCCCTCGCACGCATCCCGCAGCAGGGCGAAACGCGCGGCAATCTGGCCGCAGGCGGGCGCGGTGTGGCGCAGGAATTGAGCGCGCGCGACCGTGAAATCGCCGAAACGCTGGCGCCCGAATTGAAACGGCGCGGCATTCTGCTGGCGGGTTTGGACATCATCGGCGACTGCCTCACCGAAGTGAACGTCACCAGCCCCACCGGTTTCCAAGAAATCATGAAGCAGAAAGATTTCGACGTGGCCGCCGTGTTTGCCGATGCCGTAGCGGCATGGGCGCAGGCATAAAGGCCGTCTGAACATGGCGCGCGAGCCGGAAAGCTACGCCCGACGCATGAAAGGCGGGCGCGGGCTGCGCCGCATCGTCAACGCACTCGGCTATTCGGCAGACGGCGTGCGCTTTGCCTGGCAGGAGCAGGGCTTCCGCCAATTGGTTTGGCTGCACGCGGCGCTGATGCTGTGTCTGCCGTTTGCCGGATTCGCCACCGGCGTGAAAATGGTGTTGGTGTTGGGGTCGTTTATGTCGCTGGTGATCGAGTTGGTCAACACCGGTATCGAAGCGGCGGTCGATCACACTTCGGAAGAGATGCACGAGCTGGCGAAAAAGGCCAAAGATGTCGGCTCTGCGGCGCAATACATCACGCTGGCGATGCTGGCGATATTATGGATAATGGCCGTTACAGGAAATTAAACACATGCAAAACGAGCCTTACGCCCACCAAGTCAAGGGCAAACGCGGCCTGCGCCGCATCATCAACGCCGCAGGCTATTCGCGCGACGGCTTTCGCGCCGCGTATCGTTATGAAAGCGCGTTCCGCCAATTGGTGTGGCTCAACGGCGCGCTGATTATCCTCGCTTTTATGCTTGATTTCGGCCCTGCCTCGCGCATGATGCTGATTACCGCCTCGTTTGTGTCGCTGATTGTCGAGCTGATCAACACCGCCATCGAAGCGGCGGTCGACCACACCTCCACCGCCAAAAACGAGTTGGCCAAACGCGCCAAAGATGCAGGCTCCGCCGCGCAAACGCTGGCGCTGGCCTTGCTGGGCTTGCTGTGGCTGATGTCGCTGTGGCGCGAATACGGATTCAACCTTTTCTGATTGAAACGCTATTCGATGAAGGAACCTGTTGCGCCGAAGGCCGTCTGAAACTGTATGTAGTCAAAACAGGCCGGATTGAACAGATTCTTAATCTGCGTCAATATTTCAGACGGCCTTTAGGCGTATAAAGGCCGTGTTACAAACAATCATATCAAAGGAATGAATCATGAAAAAACTGATGGCTGCCTTACTGCTTGCCGGCGTTTGCCAAACTGCTGCCGCTGCGGGCATCGACGTAGACAACGCATGGGCGCGCACCACCGTGCAGGGCATGAGCATGGGCGGCGTATTTATGCAGCTTGAAAATGAAGGCAAAGCCGACGATATCCTGTTGGGCGGCTCCGCGCCGGTATCGGAACGGGTGGAAATCCATAACCACATCAACGACAACGGCGTAATGCGCATGCGCGAAGTCGAAGGCGGCCTGCCGCTGCCGAAAGACCAAAAAGTCGAGCTGAAACCCGGCAGCTACCACATCATGCTGATGGGCTTGAAAGCGCCGCTGCAAGAAGGCCAGAAATTCCCGCTGACGTTGAATTTCAAAAACGCCAAATCGAAAACCATTACCGTGGAAGTGAAAACCCCGGCGCAAAGCAGCATGCCGATGAAGCATTAAGCAAGATTTGAAATCAAATAAAAGCCGTCTGAAACTTAGGTTTCAGACGGCCTTTGTTTGATAGTCGGATGACAGGAATATCCAATATTTTCAGACGGCCTCGAACTGGATTGCCGGGTCAAGCCCGGCAATGACGTGGCGGCGTATATGGTTTGGCATAGGTGTTTTAGGCCGTCTGAAAAGGATGTGGTGCTGACTGTTTTGCTTTCAGACGGCCTTTGATATAGACAAGGGGTTGGTTGGGCGGGTGGATAGGTAATCCGCCCCTACGTAGATGGTTGCTGTTGCAGAATGGTTTTTAGGCAAAGACGGCTTCGGCAGGCTCAGCTACCTGACATGCTGTCATTGCCGGGCTCCGACCCGGCAATCCAGATAGTCGGGTTGCAGAAATCTTCGAATAAGAAAGAGACGGCTTCGACAGGCTCAGCCACCTCACACGCCGTCATTGCCGGGCTCCGACCCGGCAATCCAGACAGTCGGATAGCAGGAATAGCCCATATTTCAGACGGCCTCAAGCAGAATTGCCGGGGCAAGCCCGGTAAGTGACGTGGCAGTATATGAAACTTGAGCATAAATTGACTGGCTGTTCCCTTAAAAAAACAATCTGTTTCTGCTGCAATATCAAACAGTTTGCCCGCCCGCCTCATCCGCTTCACCTTCCCATAAGCCCTGTTGCTGCCCTTGCGGCATCAAATGGCCGACACCGATGCCGATTAGGCGGTAGGCGTCGTCGGCTTGCGGCGGTACGCGCCGGGTGAGGGTTTGGGCGGCTTGCAGCAGCGCGGCGGCGTCGGGCAGGGCGGAGGAGTAGGTGAGCGAGCGGGTGAGGATGCGGAAATCGGCGCTTTTCAATTTCAGGGTCACGCTGCGCGCCTGCACCTGTTTGCGCGTAATCTGTTGCCACAAATCTTCGGCCAGGTGCGGCAGGTGGGCGCTGATTTCGGCCAGCGGCAAATCTTCGGGCAGGGTGATTTCGGTGGAAATCTGCAGGCGTTCGCGGCTGGGTTTTACCGGGCGCTCGTCTTCGCCGCGTGCCAAGTCGTAGAGGCGGTAGCCGTAGCGGCCGAAATGGTTGAGCAGCTCGCCGCGCGCCATGCGGCGTAGGTCGCCGGTGGTGTAGAGGCCGAGCGCGTTCATTTTCTGCAGGGTGACTTTGCCGACGCCGGGGATTTTGCCCAGGGGCAGCGTTTCCAGAAATGCCGCCACTTTCTGCGGCGGCAACACAAACTGGCCGTCGGGTTTGCGCCAGTCGGAAGCGATTTTGGCGAGAAACTTGTTCGGCGCGATGCCTGCGGAGGCGGTCAGCCCGGTAACGCTGCGGATTTCGGCGCGGATGACGCGGGCGACTTCGCTGGCGTAGGGAATGTTTTGCAGATTGCGGGTGACGTCGAGATAGGCTTCGTCGAGCGACAACGGTTCGATAAGCTGGGTGTGTTGGGCGAAAATGCGGTGAATCTGCGCCGACACCTCGCGGTATAAATCGAAGTGCGGCGCGATATACACGGCCTGCGGGCACAGGCGTTTGGCGGTGGCCACCGACATGGCCGAATGCAGGCCGAAGCGGCGGGCTTCATAAGAGGCGGCGCAAATCACCGAGCGCGGGCCGTCCCACGCCACCACCACGGGCTTGCCTTTCAGATGCGGCTGCTCGCGCAATTCTACCGAAGCGTAGAACGCGTCCATATCGATGTGGATGATTTTGCGCGGGTGCATGGGAAAGGTGTTTGGCCGTCTGAAAGGGGAAAACGTTATTTTAACGCATTTGTGTGGGGTGTTTGTAGCGGGTGTGTACTTGGCAATTCGGGTGGTTGGGTGACAGGGTTTTTCAATATTTCAGACGGCCTCGAACTGGATTGCCGGGTCGGGCCCGGCAATGACGATGGTTTAGGCCGTCTGAAAAGGATGTATAGTGGATTAGATTTGAATCAATACAGCGTTGGCTCGCCTTGCCTTGATTCAAATTTAATCCACTATATAGCTGACAGGTTGGGTTTCAGACGGCCTTTGATACAAACAAAGTTGGGCGGGCGGATAGGTAATCCGCCCCTACGCAGGTGGGTTGCTGTTGCAGAATGATTGTTAGGCAAAGAAAGCTTAAGCAGGCTGAGCCGCCTCACACGCCGTCATTGCCGGGCTCGATTCGGCAATCCAGACAGTCGGGCTGCAGTAATTCCCAATGTTTCAGACGGCTGACGACACACAGTTGGCAAGTTTTAGCAAAATTAAGACTTCAGACGGCCGGAACACTTTGCGGTTGCTTGGTTTTGAAAAATTATCGGTGCGACAAAGATTTGCGGCGCGGCAGATGCTTGGCTTGGTATTGCTCCCATTTGCGGTAGGCAGCCAGCAGCGCGGGCGCGGCCAAGGCGGCGAGGGTGATGCACATCATCATCAGCGCGACGTAGTTGGCGAAAATATCGAAGTCGAAAGTGTGGCGGAAAAATGCGGCGGCAAGCAGGGTCAGCATAACCACCAGCGCCACGCCGATTGCCGAGGTGAGCAATTTGGCGAGCCAATGGGTGTTGCTGTGTTTCATGGGTATTCCTGTTTGTGTGGGTGTGATGGCAGTATAGGCAGACGGGCGATAAAGTTGGGCTAGGGCGGTTTTAAATCGGGTAAATAAAGTAAGTGGATTGAATTTTAAGGAAAAAAGTTGACGGGAAATGAAACGTCTCGTAAAGGAAAGGCTACTTGCTGCCACTTCATTGCTGGGCTTGAACCGCAATCCAGCTTGAGGCCGTCTGAAAATATTGGAGATTTCTGCAATCCGACTGTCTGGATTGCCGGGTCGAGCCCGGCAATGACGGTGTGTGAGGTGACTGAGCTTGTCGAAGCCGTCTCTTTTCTATTTGAGGTATTTCTGCAACCAGACTATCTGGATTGCCGGGTCTGCGCCCGGCAATGACGGTGTGTGAGATAGCCGAGTTTGCCAAACCACTTGCACTGAGCTTGCCGAACCATTCAGCCAGCCTCTCCTTATTTGATTCTCACGCCTTTCAACCTCATGGCATTGGTAAGCACGGAAATCGAGCTCAGCGCCATTGCCGCGCCGGCGATAATCGGATTGAGGAAGCCGAATGCGGCCAGCGGGATACCCAAGGTGTTATAAACAAAGGCGAAAAACAGGTTTTGCTTGATGTTTTTCAGCGTGGCGCGGGAAACCAGCAGGGCATCGACCATTTGGTTGACCGAATGCTGCATCAGCGTGGCGGAGGCGGTGTGTTCGGCCACATCGGCGCCGTCTTTCATGGCGAAGCTGACGTTGGCGGCGGCCAGCGCGGGAGCGTCGTTGATGCCGTCGCCCACCATTGCCACGGTTTTGCCGTTGTCGCGCAATTGCTGCACGGCAGCGGCTTTGTCGCGCGGGCTCATGTTGCCTTCGGCGTGGGTGATGCCGAGTTTGGCGGCGGTGTAGGCGACCACGTTTTGATGGTCGCCGCTCATCACATACACGTCGATGCCGTGCGCTTTCAGACGGCCTATCGCTTCGGCGCTGTCGGCTTTCAATTCATCGGCCAGCGCAAATGCGCCTGCGGGTTTGCCGTTTACCGACACGGCCACGATGCTGGCAATCTGCCAGATTTCGGCGGCATCGTCGGGCAGCGCCAAGCCGCACCAAGCGGGTTTGCCGACTTGTACGCGGCCGAATCCGGCCACATCGGCGGCCACGCCTGCGCCTGCCTCGGTTTGCACATTGTCGGCGGCGGGAATGTCGGCCTGTTGCGCCAAGGCGGCTTTAACGATGGCGTTGGCGAGCGGGTGAGTGGCGTTTTGTTCGACTGCGGCGGCGGCGCGGTAGAGCGCGGCTTCATCTAGCAAACTATCGGGGTGCAGCCACACGGCGGCCACTTCGGGGCGGCCTTGCGTGAGCGTGCCGGTTTTGTCGAGCACCACCGCATCAACGTGCGCAGCTTCTTCCATGGCGGCGGCGTCTTTAAACCAGATGCCGTGTTTCACCGCTTTGCCCATGCCGACCATAATCGCGGCGGGGGTGGCGAGGCCGAGCGCGCACGGGCAGGCAATCACCAACACGGCCACGGCGTTCATCAGCGCGGCCACCCAATCGGCTTTCATCAGCCAAGTGGCGAAAAAAGTGAGCAGGGCGATGCCGACCACCACCGGCACAAACACCGCCGCCACTTTGTCGGCCATGCGCGCAATCGGCGCTTTGCTGCCTTGCGCTTCGGAAAGCGCGGCCATCATGTCGCCCAAGAGCGTGTGGCTGCCGAGCTGTTCGGCGCGGTAAACCACGCTGCCGTCGGTCATCATCGCGCCGGCCAACACTTGGCTGCCTGCGCTTTTGGCTTCGGGCTGCGATTCGCCGGTGAGGTGGCTCTCGTCCGCCCAGCCGTTGCCGCTTTCCACGATGCCGTCGGCGGCGATGCGTTCGCCGTGGTTGGCGCGGATAATATCGCCGATTTGCACTTGGTCGAGCGGCAGGCTCTGCCATTGGCCGCCGCGCTGCACATTCACATTTTTCGGCGTGAGTTTCAGCAGCAGGCCGAGGCTGTTGAGGCTGTGTTTTTTGGCTCTGTCTTCCAGAAATTTGCCCAGGCTCACGAAGCCGATCACCATCACGCCCGCTTCAAAATACACATGCGCCATGCCGTCGTGCCCCATGCTGCGGTGGGTAAACAGCATAAACACGGAATAAAGGTAAATCGCCACCGTGCCGATGGTCACGAGCACATCCATGTTCGCCAAACCGCCTTTAACCGACGCCCACGCGCTTTTGTAAAACGGAACCGCCAGCCACAATTGCACGATGCTGGCGAGTGCAAACTGCCACAGCGCAGGCATCATCCAATCGTGCCGCCCCAACATCATGCCTGCCATGCCGATAAGGAAGGGCACGTTGATGGCAAACAGCAGCCACAAACGCCAGCTGATGTGGGTTTCTTTGGCTTCGGCGGGCTGTTCATCGGTTTGCAGCGTGGCTTTGAAACCGGTTTTTTCAATGATTTGCGCGATGTCGGCGGCGCTGGTTTGGCTGTCGTCAAACGCAACTTGTGCTTCTTCGCTGGCGAAATTCACCCCTGCCGAATGGATAAAGGCTTTTTTATTCAGCACTTTTTCAATGCGGCTGGCGCAGGCTTGGCAGGTCATGCCCTCGATGTTGAAGCGGGCTTTTTGTTGCATGATGGGTTGTCCTGAAAAGCATTCAGACGGCCTCATGCTGTGTCAAGGCCGTCTGAACGCTGTTATCAATGATGGGTGTGCCGTTTATAAAGACGCGTCAAAACCGGCATCTTCCACCGCCTCAATCAGCGCATCGGCATTGGTTTTGGCGGGGTCATAAACGATGTCGGCACGGGCAGCGGCCAAGTCAACCGCAGCGCTTTCCACGCCGTCGAGCGCTTCCAAAACGCGGGTGACGCTGTTCACGCAGCCGCCGCAAGTCATGCCGCCGATGTTTAATTGAATGGTTGCCATGATGAGGCTCCTTGTTGTTTGAGGGATAGACAGATGATAAACCTTGACGTGGGGTGAAGGTCAAGCAGGAGTTGCGTGGGTGGGGGAGGCCGTCTGAAAAATACGCAGGGTTTACGCGTTTTTGTTTCAGACGGCCTTTGGTGACACGCCGTCATTGCCGGGCACCGGCCCGGCAATCCAGGTGTAGTCGGGTTACAGGAGTCTCCAATATTTCAGACGGCCTCGAACTGGATTGCCGGGTCAAGCCCGGCAATGACGTGGCGGTGTGCGGTTTGGCCGTAGATGCTTTGAGGCCGTCTGAAAAGCATGCGGATTGGCAGGTTTGGTTTCAGACGGCCTTTGATAATGGCGAGGTAGTTGGCGGGCGGATATGGAATCCGCCCCTACGCAGGCGGGTTGTCGTTGCAGAATGTTTTTCAGACGAAGACGGCTTCGACAGGCTCGGCCACCTAATGCGCCGTCATTGCCGGGCTTGACCCGGCAACCCAGATGGTCGGGTTACAATAATCTCTAATATTTCAGACGGCCTCAAACTGGATTGCCGGGTCGTGCCCGGCAATGACGTGGTTGGTGGGGATGTTGGGCTTGCGGTTATTCAAAGGCCGTCTGAAGAAACATTTCAGACGGCCTCAGCAATCAAATACTCAATTGTTCAAACAAGGCTTTTTTCAATTCGAGTTGGTTTTTCGGGTTGTCGAGGTGGGGGCTGTAAAGTACGAAGCTGTCTTCCACGCGCTCATCTAGGGTGGTGATTTTGGCGTAGCGCAAGCTGATTTCCTGCTCCGACAATACTTCGGCGATGTTGGCCAGCAGGTAGGGGCGGTTGACGGCGACGAGTTCGAGGGTGTACCAGCCGGGGTAATCGCCTTCGGGCATCAGGGTGATGCCGGGGGCAATCGGCAGGTGGCGGCTGCGGCGGCTGCGGATGCCGCAGGTGGCGTCGTCTTCATCGGTGTGGCTGCCGTGGATAAAGTTGTTGAGTTCGGCTTCGAGCGTGCTTTGCAGGTTGGGGTAGTCGGGGAATTCGTGTTGCGCGGGAATCTGTACGATAAAGGTGTCGAGGATGTAGTTATGCTCGGTGATGAAGGCGCGGGCGGCGAGGATGTTGAGCCCTTGGTGGCTGAAAATGCGGCTCAGTCGGGCGAAGAGTTTGGGTTCGTTGGGCATAAACACCATCACTTGCAAGGTGTCGCTGGCAGGCAGGAAGCGGGTGCGCACTTGCGGTGTGTCGATGCGGTGGGTGAGATTGGCGGTGTGCCACAAAATTTCCTGTAATTCGTGGCGGACGAAGTAGGCGGGGCCCAGTGCGTGCCACAGAGCCTGTTGGACGGATTCGGGGGTGCCGGTTTGGGTGAGCAGGTCGACGGCGCGTTGTTGGCGGCGGCTTACAATCACCGAGCGGCTGCTGGTGTCGCCTGCGAGGCGGCGGCGGGCGGAGTGAAACAGGTTTTCCAGCAGGCTGGCTTTCCAGTCGTTCCAGAGTTTGGGGTTGGTGCCGCGGATGTCGGCAACGGTGAGCAGGTAAAGCGCGGTGAGGCGCTCTTGCGTCTGCACGCGCGCGCAGAAGCGGGTGATGACGTCGGGGTCTTGGATGTCTTCTTTTTGGGCGGTGGACGACATCAATAAGTGGTCTTCTACCAGCCAGGCGAGCAGGTCGCTTTCTTCGGGGCTGAGGAAATGGTCGGCGGCGAAGGTGCGCGCGTCGGCAATGCCTTGTTGGGCGTGGTCGCCGCCGCGCCCTTTGGCGATGTCGTGAAAGAGGGCGGCCAGATAGAGGATGTATTGCGGCTCGAAGCTGTGCATCAGCGCGGAGGCAAACGGCAGCTCGTGGCTGTGGGCGTCCATCGCCAGCCGCCGCATATTGCGCAACACCATCAAAATATGGTCGTCGACGGGATAGATGTGGAACAAATCGTGCTGCAACAGGCCGACAATTTTGCCCCAAGCGGGCAGATAGCGGCCGAGTACGCCGTAGAGATTGAGGAAACGGGCGACGTGGGTCAGCCCGCTGCCTTGTTTGAAAAAGCCGATAAAACGCTCGCGGTTGACCGGGTTTTCATAAAATTTGTGGTTGAGCCGCTGCGTGGCAGCCCACCATGCGCGCAGGGTTTGCGGGGCGATGGTGGTGATGTCGTTGCGGCTTTGCAGAATCTGGATGATTTTGAACACGTGGCTCGGTTTTTTGACAAACAGGGTTTTGTCTTTGGCGGCGATTTGGTTGCCGACTTGGTAATAATCGTCGTCGATGGTGTGGACGATACGCGGCAGGCGCGAATAGACGCGGCCGCGCAGCATCGGCAGTAAGATGCCGTTGAGCTGCTTGACGGTTTTGGTGGCGCGGTAGAGCGTGCGCATCAGTTTTTCGCTTTTGATGTGGCGGCTGTCGTCGCGCAAATCCATGCTTTCGGCCACTTGGGTTTGCAAATCGAAAATCAGGCGGTCTTCTTCGCGCCCGGCGGTGAGGTGCAGGTCGATACGGATTTTGGCCAACTGTTTGTGGCTGTTCATCAGCAAACCGGCTTCGGCGCGGGTGATGATGGCTTGTGAAATCAGGCTGTGTGCATCAGCCTCCAGCCCCTGCGCTTTGGCCAGCCACAACATGGTGTGGATATCGCGCAGGCCGCCGGGGCAGGTTTTGACATTCGGCTCCAACACCGCGCCTGAGCCTTGTGCTTTGGCATGGCGCTGCTGCATTTCCACCAGCTTGGCTTCGATAAAGGCGGCGGTGTCGCGTTGCAGGCTCAGCCGTTGCAGGATGCGTTCGGCGGTGATGTGGCTGCCGCAGATAAAGCGGGCTTCGAGAAAGGCGGTGTCGCTGGTGATGTCTTCTTGCGCGCTTTGACACAATTCGGCAATGCTGCCCACTTTGACGGCGGGGGCAAGTTGCATATCCCACAGTGTTTGCACGAAACAGGCCACTTTTTCCTGCCCGGCCTCATCCAGCGGCTCGGGGGCAACGATGGCTAAGTCCAAATCGGAATGGGGATACATTTCATCGCGCCCGAAACCGCCGATAGCGAGCAGACACAGGCGGCTTGCACCGAAAATTTCCTGCCATAACGTACCCAATGCCGTTTCAAGCGCTCTGCCGTAGCTGTCGAAAAACACCATCGGCAGGCGCTTGACGCGGTAGGCATCAATGGCCTGCTGCTTTTTGAATTTGAGGTCTTGTACGGCGGATTGGATGACGGTTTGCATGGGAATCTTTCGCGGGTGTTTCAGACGGCCTTGGGGCTTGAGTTACCATAGACTATTTCCGGTAAATTGGCTATAGTTTCATGTTGCAAGAATGTTACCGGCAGCAGGGTGGCGGTTATCCACTTTACACTCTTGAAAGCAGCGCCCACAAGACGTGATTGCGGTGAACAAAGGCGCTGGAAGGCGCTTCGGCATTGTTTAATAATCAAATCAGGAGTGTATTTATGAGCAGTACCGCTACAGCCGCTACGGAGCTGCGCAATAATCCGTATAAAGTGGCCATTGCCTCTATGGTGGGCACGGCTATTGAGTTTTACGACTACTATATTTATGCCGCTGCGGCGGTGTTGGTGTTTAACACCCAGTTTTTCGACAAAAGCAATCCCAGCGTGGCGATTTTACTGTCGCTTTCCACATTGGCGCTGGCTTTCTTTGCTCGCCCGCTCGGCTCGGCTTTGTTCGGCCATTTCGGCGACAAAATCGGCCGCAAGAAAACATTGGTGGCTTCGCTGCTGACGATGGGTATTTCCACCATCGGTATCGGCCTGCTGCCCACTTATCAAAGTATTGGGATTTGGGCGCCTTTGCTGCTGTGTGTCTGCCGTATCGGCCAAGGTTTGGGCTTGGGTGGCGAATGGGGCGGTGCGGCGTTGGTGGCCACTGAAAACGCACCTGAAGGCAAACGTGCTTGGTTCGGTACTTTTCCGCAATTGGGTGCACCCATCGGGCTGTTGCTGGCTAACGGCGCGTTTTTCGGTGTGAGCGCGGCGTTTGGTGCCGATGCGCTGGTGGAATGGGCGTGGCGGATTCCGTTTCTGGCATCGATGATTCTGGTGCTGGTCGGGCTTTATATGCGGCTGACCTTGCATGAAAGCCATGTGTTTAAAGAGGTGGAAGACAAAGGCCTGAAAGTGGATGCGCCGGTGAAAGAAGTGTTACTCAAACACAGCAAACCGATTATCCAAGGCACATTTATCATGACAGCAACCTATGTGCTGTTTTATGTGATGACCGCGTTTGTACAGGTGTTTTCCAAAAGCCCGGTCACGCTCTCGGCAGCAGGGCATCCGATGGGGCTGGGCATTCCGGCCAATACGTTTACCGGCTTTCTGATGATTGGTGCAGTGGTGTTCGGTATTTTCACCAGCATTTCGGGCCTGTTTGCCGATAAAATCGGCCGCCGCCAATGGCTGATTGCGGTGACGCTGGGCATTATTGCTTTCGGTTTCGCCATGCCGTGGTTTCTACAAAATGGTACGCCGATGACGGTGTTGGCGTTTATTTTGGTGGGCATGATGCTGATGGGCAGCACATTCGGACCGATGGCGGCGCTGCTGCCGGAGTTGTTTCCCACCGAAGTACGCTATTCTGGCGCATCGTTAGCGTATAACCTGGCGGCGATTGTAGGCGCTTCGATTGCCACGATTGTGGCCATCAAATTGAACGAAAATTTCGGCCTGATGGGCGTGGGCGCTTATTTGGCTGTAAACGGTGTGTTGTCGCTGCTGGCGCTTTGGAGTGTGCATGAAACCAAAGATGTGAGCCTAATGAAGCTGGAAATTTACGAGCCTTAATTTAGAGGCCGTCTGAAAAGAACAAGAGACCCGGATAAAGGGTCTCTTTTCTATTGGGTTTTCAGACGGCTTTCAGCGCTTACTCCATCATTTCCAGCCGTGCCTGCGGCGGCAGCAATAATTGGTAAGCCGGAATGCCTAGTGCGGCGGCCATTTTTTCGATGTTTGACAAGGCGATGTTCCAGCGTTTGCGTTCTACAGCGGAAACGTAAGTGCGGTCTAGCCCGCATTGGCGCGCGAGCGCTTCCTGCGACCAGCCTTTGTTGACGCGGAACAGACGCATATTGTAGGCGAGCACGGCGCGCAAATCGGTTTCGTCGGGCAATTCGGCGGGGGCGGTGAGTTTGTTGGCCATGAGATTTCCTTGAGGGGTTTGCTTTAACGGATTTTACTTCACATTTGGTTTGAGTAAAAGGCCGTCTGAACTTTCAGACGGCCTCAGGGTTTTCAGACGGCTTTTTATGCTTTATCGGATTCGTTTTTCCCGGCTTTGGCCGACCACCAGGAAGCCAGCAGCGAACCGGAAATATTGTGCCACACGCTGAAAATAGCGCTCGGTACGGCGGCCAGCGGCGAGAAATAGGCGGCGGCCAATGCGGCACCGAGGCCGGAATTCTGCATGCCCACTTCAATCGACAGGGTTTTCTGCGCATTGTAAGGCAGCTTGAAGAGTTTGGCGGTGAAGAAGCCGAGCAGGTAGCCGATGATATTGTGCAAAACCACCACGCCGAAAATGAGCAGGCCGCTTTCGGCGATTTTCGGTTTGCTGGCGCCGACCACCGCGCCGATAATCAGCACAATCGCCACCACAGAAATCAGGGGCAGCAATTCGGAAGCAGCTTCGGTCTGCTTTTTAAACAGCACATGTGCGAGCACGCCCAATACAATCGGCAGCAACACCATTTTTAAAATTGACACAAACATGGCGGCGGCGGAAATTTCCAGCCATTGATGGGCGAGCAGGTAAAACACCGCCGGTGTCAATACGGGTGCGAGCAGGGTGGAAATGGAGGTCACCGCCACCGAAAGCGCTACGTTGCCGCGCGCCAGATAAGTCATCACATTAGATGAAGTGCCGCCCGGGCAGGAGCCGACCAGAATCACGCCGATGGCGATTTCAGCGGGCAGGTTGAGGCCGACGGCGAGCGCATAAGCCACCAGCGGCATAATCACAAACTGCGCCACCACGCCGATAATCACGGCTTTGGGGTGCTGGCCGAGGATTTTGAAATCGGCGGGTGAGAGCGTCAGCCCCATGCCGAACATTACGATGCCGAGCAACCACGGAATAAAAGGCAACACCCATTTGAAGGTTTCGGGTGCGACAAAAGCGATGACGGCAATCAGCGCCGCCCACAAGGCGAAAGTTTTGCCGATAAAGCGGCTGAGGGAAGTTAAAGCGTTCATAAGGTGTTGAGGTGTAAAAAAGAGTAAAGGATACGCCGATTTGCGGTCGGGTTAAAGCTTTATTTCAAAACAATATAAATATTTTATTTTAATGAAATGGCCGTGGCAGAATCAGGCCGTCTGAACGTGTTTGGCGGCCACAATGCGGTTGCGCAGCCAACGGGCAGCCGCCGGAATTTCGCCTGCCAGCATGCCGATTTCGCCGATGCTCGAATCGCGCAATACATCCGCCGCCGCACCATGCAGCCACACGCCGCCGCAAACGGCTTCGCGCTCGGGAATGCCTTGCGCCAGCAGGCTGCCGATGATGCCGCTCAACACGTCGCCGCTGCCTGCGGTAGCGAGGCCGGGATTGCCGCTGGTGTTGGTGTAGATGCTGCCGTCGGGCGCGGCCACCAGCGTGTGATGGCCTTTGAGGACGGTGAGGGCATGGAAGTGTGCGGCGATGCGGCGTGCGGCTTCGGTGCGGTCGGCCTGCACGTGGGCGGTGTCGGTGTCGAGCAGGCGCGCGGCTTCGGCGGGGTGGGGCGTGAGTATCAGGCAGCTTTGCGCGCGCGCCATTTCGGCCAAGGCTTTATCGCGGGCGAGCAGGGTGAGCGCGTCGGCATCGAGCAGCAGCGGGGCGGCATGTTGCGCGGCCAGTTGCGCGCGCAAGACTTCGGTGGCCGGTTTGTCCAGACTTAAGCCGCAGCCTGCGACCCAGGTGCTGATGTCTTGCCGCTGCTGCAATGCGCCTGCGGTGGCGAGCATGATTTCGGGCCGCTCGGGAATCAGCGGCAGCGGCAGCGCGGGCTGGTTGAAGCCTGCCCACACTTTGCCGCAGCCATTATAGATAGCGGCAGCGGCGGCCAAAACCACCGCGCCGCTCATGCCTGCCGCGCCGCCGATAACGGCCAATGTGCCGTGTGTGCCTTTGTGGCTGTCGGCGGCGCGGGGCGTGAATACATGGGGAAACTGCTCAGCGGCTTCGAGCATGCCGTCGAAGTTTTCAACAGAATAGGTGTTTGAAAACATGGTGATTCCCCTGCTTAAATTGGTTACAATAACAATATCCGGCGATTTATTTAGGCCGTCTGAAAACCACTATCTATCATATAAGAATGAAAGCGGATTATGAAGCAAAAACTGAAAGTATGGGATTTGCCCACGCGCCTGTTTCACTGGACTTTGGTGCTGGCGGTGGCGTTTATGTGGTATAGCGGCGAAACCGGCGGCAGCCTGATGGCTTGGCATTTACGCTGCGGCCTGCTGATTTTGGGGCTGGTGGTGTTTCGCATTTGCTGGGGCTTGTGGGGCAGCGACACCGCGCGTTTTGCTAACTTCGTGCGCGGCCCGGCGCAGATTAAGCGCTATTTGTCGGGCGGCCTGACCGAAAACGAGCAGCCCGGACACAACCCGCTCGGGGCGCTGATGGTGTTGGCGCTGTTGGCGGCGCTGATGGTGCAGCTGTTCAGCGGCCTGTTTGCCAGCGATGAAAATATGTGGCTTTACAACGGCTATCTTAATGCGTTGGTCGGCAGCGAAGCGGGCGCGGCGGCGCGGCGCATCCATATGACGTTTTTCAACCTGCTGCTGGCGCTGATTGCCGTGCATGTAGCCACGATTCTGATTTATAAATTCGTGAAAAAACACAATCTGATTACGCCGATGCTCAGCGGCTATAAAATGCTGGCGGGCAAACTGCCGCAACTGCAATTTGCGGGCGCAGGCAAGCTGTTGGCGGCGCTGGCGGTAGCGGTGGCCGTGGTGGCTTTGGTGGCCAATATCGCTTGAGTGACGGTGAGCCGGAAAAAAAGGTACGCAGATTGCGTACCTTTTTTGCGTGATGCCGTTTCGTTACGGACACGGATTGCTGATTTCGGCGTGCACTTCGTCAATCGCGTTCAGAATATCGTCGCTCAACACCGTTTCTGCGCTGGCGATGTTTTCGCGTAATTGTTCCAGATTGGTGGCACCGATGATGTTGCTGCCGACAAACGGGCGCGAGTTGATAAACGCCAGCGACAATGTGGCGAGCGACAAACCGGCTTCATCGGCGATGGCGGCATAGCGTTCCACCGCTTCGGCGGCTTTTGGTTTGCTGTAGCGCTGGAAGCGTTCAAACAAAGTGAGGCGCGCGCCGTCGGGTTTTTGGCCGTGGCGGTATTTGCCCGACAACACGCCGAAGGCCAGCGGCGAATAGGCCAGCAGCGGCACGTTTTCACGCAGCGACACTTCGGCCATGCCCACTTCGTAGCTGCGGTTGAGCAGGTTGTAGGGGTTTTGCACCGATGCCGCGCGGGCGCTGTCGGGGCGGGCTTCGTGGGCGGACAGGTGGCGCAGCGTGCCCCATGGCGTTTCGTTCGACAAACCGTAGGCGCGGATTTTGCCCTGCCGCACCAGTTCGCTCATGGCGTCGATAATCTCGGAAAACGGGGTAAACTGCTCGTCGGCGCTGATGCCGCTGATGCCGAGTTTGCCGAAAAAATTGGCTTGGCGCTCCGGCCAGTGCAGTTGGTATAAATCGAGGTAATCGGTGTGGAGGCGTTTGAGGCTGGCCTCGCAGGCTTCGATGATTTGCGCGCGCGAGAAATTATTGTTGCCGCCGCGGATGTAGCCGTCGAGATTGTTGTTGCCGGTGGGGCCGGCGATTTTGCTGGCAAGCACGAAATCATCACGTTTGCCGCGCGCCTTAATCCAGTTGCCGATGTATTGCTCGGTGGTGGTGTAGGTGTCTTTATTCGGCGGCACCGGATACATTTCGGCGGTGTCGATAAAGTTGACACCTTGCGAGAGCGCATATTCGAGCTGCTCACGGGCTTGGGCTTCGGTGTTTTGTTCGCTCCAAGTCATGCTGCCGAGGCAGATTTCGCTCACTTCGATGCCGGTGGTGCCGAGCGGTCGGTATTGCATGGCGGTTTCCTTTCTTAGATTGGTGTGCGGCTTGATTGTACGCTTGCCAAATGAATTTAAAAAGGCCGTCTGAAAGCTTTCAGACGGCCTTTGCCTATCTTGCCTTAAAGCCTTACAGCTTGATTTCGCGGCTTTCGCCGTTGACGGTTTCTACAATCGAGAAGGTTTGTGCTTTGGTGTCGGCAGTCATCACGGCGGTGGTGTTTGCTGCGGCGTTGTGCCAAGTAATCTCGATTTCGTTTTCGCCCAACGCTTTCACGGCAAATTCGCCGTCAAACGCTTTGCTGGTGTTGCGGAATTTCAGCA
>CAYVIS010000017.1:0-19299 GCA_964451565.1 uncultured Neisseria sp. | reverse complement strand
TGAAAAGCGTTTGATTCAGCGGTTTAAAACCGTCCAAGATTTGGGGAGCAGTTCACTGCCGGATGCCGCCAATATTTGGACACGTTATGCGTCCGGCGTGGCGTATGTGGTCAACGTCTGCGACCCGGCCAAGCATAAATCGCAAGTCAGCGATGAGGTATTGGCGGTTGACGCCGATACCTTGACGGCCAAGACCAAACATCCTGCATTGCAGAGCGGCTATACCGTTTCAGACGGCGATTCGCCGTTGGCTGAGGGCGAAAACTACACCATCGATACGGTGAGCGGCGAAATCACGTTTACCACCAAGCCTGCCGCGCCGAAAATCAGCTACACCTACACTGACCCGACCAAGGTCACCGAAGAAGACATCATCGGTGGCTATGTGGCGGCCACGGGCAAGCGTACCGGCTTGGAATTGCTGACCGAAGGCTACAACCGCTACGGCGCAGATGCCAAGATTGTGATTGTGCCTGAATATGATAAAGCGGCCAAAGTTGCTGCCGCTGCGATTACCTTGGCCACCAAGCTGCAAGCGATTGCGTACATTAACGCGCCGACAGGCACGACCTTGAGCAAGGCCTTGGAAGGCCGTGGTGCGTTGGGTACCATTAATTTCCAAACATCAAGCGACCGTGCCGAGCTGTTTTTCCCACACGTTATCGGCACGCTCGGTTTGGAGTCATTGGCGACACACGCCGCTGGTCTGCGCATGAAAACCGATGTGGAGCACGGCTATTGGTTCAGTAAGTCAAACCGCGAATTGCTGGGTGTGACCGGCCTTGAAATCGGCCTGACTGCCCGTGCCGATGATCCGCAAAGCGAAACCAACCGCCTGAACGAAAAAGGCATCACCACCGTATTCAATTCATACGGCACCGGCTACCGCTTGTGGGGCAACCGCTTGGCGTGTTGGCCGACCGTTTCGCACATCAAAAACTTCGAAGTGGCGCAGCGCACCGGCGACTTGATTGACGAATCCATCCGCCGCGTCGAGCTGCAGTACATCGACCGTCCGATTGACGATGCCTTGCTCGACAGCCTACTGGAGACTATTCGCACTTATTTGTCTACGCTGCCAAGTATTGTCGGCTTCTCGCTGGATTTGGATTACGACTTGGTCGATGCCTTCAGCAAAGGTCAGGTGCCGATTGTGTACGAATATACGCCGAAGCTGCCTGCTGAGCGCATCAGCAATAAGTCGGTGATGACCCGTAAATATTTGGCCAATTTGGTCAGCGGTAATTAAGGAGCCGTAAATGCCTAAATTAAATGCAATCTACAACGCAAACGTCTATATCGACGGTAACAACCTGCTGGGCAAAGCCGCCGAAATCACTGCACCGGAAGTCGAATTTTCGATGGACGAAATGACCGGTTTGGGCTTATTCGGCACTATTAAGCTGCCGACCGGCATTGAAGCCATGGAAGCTGAAATCACGTGGAACAGTTTTTATCCTGAAGTGGCCAAGCACAGCAAGAACCCGTTTAAAGCCACGCAACTGATGATCCGCTCCAACCTGCAAACTTTCGATGCGGCCGGACTGGATAAAGAAGTGGCCATGGTCACCACCATGACCGGTACATTCGGCAAAGATGCCTTGGGTGGCTTTAAACCCAAAGAAAAAGCCGAGTTTTCCAGCACCTTTCAGGTCAACGAAGTGCGCCAAGTGGCCGATGGCCGCGAGCTGTTTTACTATAATGCCTTTACCAACACCTTGCGTGTCGATGGTCAGGATGTGTTGTCGCAAATGCGTAAAAACATCGGCGCGTAGGTTTTAAACGGCATTAAAAGCCGTTTCAGACGGCCTTTGGCAAAATCGCTGTATCTCCCGCAGATACAGCGATTTTTTGTATTTAATTTTCAAAAGGATTGAAGAATGAACGAAGCTCAGAAAATTCAAAGTGAATTAGGCGCAACTCAGACTGTGAAACTGAAATATCCGGTGCGTTTGGCCACCGGCCAAATGTTGGAAAAAGTGACTGTGCGCCGCCCGCGTGTAGGTGATTTGCGCGCGGTTATGCACATCAGCAACGAAGCCGAGCAAGGCTTGTTATTGGTCGCCCGTGTAACAGGTTTGGTGCCGGAAGACTTGGACGAGCTGGATTTGAAGGATTTGGAGGCGATTCAAGCCACCTTTCGCTCCGAAGATGAAGCAAGCGGCGCATAAATCAGCTGCCGAGGCCAATCAGGAACTATTGGCCGCCTGTGCGGATTTAGCTTGGTGGTTTGGTTGGAGCGTGCAGGCCGTTTACGACCTGCCGCTGGATGAGTTTGAGGAGTGGCAGAAAGAAGCAGCCCGCCAAATTAAGGCGGGCTATGCTCGGAACGGAATGATTTGACGTTATGGCCGGATTAACAGCGTTTTTCCCGTACTTCTTCAGCGAGACGCGTACACCAACCGTTTGGTTCCGGTTCTTTTTTGAACCATGCTTCGTATACCCATTCCAGTAAGCCCCAAGCAAGTCCGGCAATCATAGCCAAACCTGAGGCAATCACGATGAGAAGCAAGGCTGAGACGGCAAAGGCAAACATCTTTTTTCCCTTTCGTTATTCATAAACAGGATATTACCACATGGCTTCTGATTTAGGTGTTTCGATTTCGGTATCCGCTACTGTCGGCGGTGCCTTATCGGGCTTGGCCAGCGTCAGCAAAGCCATGAAAACGCTGGAAACGACAACAGGTACTCTTAAAGCCCGACAACATGAGTTGGCTTCTGTGCTGGAACGGAATAAAGACCGCTTGGGTGTGCAGGCTGCCAAGCAGTTGTGGCAAGAGTACGACAAAATCGACCGTTCTATCAAAAAGCTGACCGCCAGTTCTGCCAAGTTACAGCAAATTCAGGCTGCCAAGGCGGTGAATGCACAGCAATGGCAAGGCTTGAAAGGTCAATGGCAGACTGCAGTAGGTGCTGCCGGTACAGTCGCTTTGCCTGTCAAACTCGCTATTGATTTTGAATCGTCGATGGCCGATGTGCGCAAAGTCGTCGATTTCGATACGCCACAGCAGTTTAAAGAGATGGAACAGGACATCTTAAAGATGACCCGTACCATTCCGATGGCGGCTACGGAATTGGCCAAAATCTCGGCATCCGGCGGCCAGCTGGGTATTGCGCGTAAAGATATACCTGCTTTTACCGAAACCATCGCCAAAATGTCGGTCGCTTTCGATATGTCTGCCGAACAGGCGGGCGACAGTATGGCCAAGCTGGCCAATATCTACAAAATCCCGATTGCCGAAATCGACAAACTAGGCGATGCCATCAATCATTTGTCGAATAATAGCCCTGCGAAAGCCGCGGATATTGTGAATGTATTGGGTCGTGTCGGCGGTGTGGCGAAGCAGTTCGGGCTGACTGAGCTTCAGACGACATCACTAGGTAACGCCTTTATCGCTTTAGGCAGAACACCTGAGGTGGCCGGTACGGCCATTAACGGCATGCTGACTCAATTAATGACTGCGGATAAACAGGGTAAAAAATTCCAAGCGGCGCTGGCCAGCATGGGAACAGATTCTAAAAATCTGAAAAAAGCCATTGCTGAGAACGGTGAGCAGGCTTTGATGGACTTCCTGAAACAGATTGAGAAGCTGCCAAAAGACCAACAGATGGGTATATTGGTGGACTTATTCGGGAAAGAGTATGCGGATGATGTAGCCGCTTTGGTCGGCGGCTTGGATACCTATAAAAAGTCCATCGAAGAGCTGAAAAAAACAGGCAAAGACGGCGCGCCTGAATTTATGGGCAGTATGGAGAAGGAGTTTGCCGCGCGTTCGGCAACAACGGCTAACCAAATCCAGTTACTGAAAAACAGTCTCGTTGAGTTGGGTATCAACGTCGGCAGCGTGATTCTGCCTGCGGTCAATGATTTTGCGGGTGCAATAACCAAGATTGCCAATAAACTTGCGGACTGGGCGAATGCACATCCGGTATTAACAGGCTATATTATCAAAACAGCGATGGCTTTGGCTGCAATGGTTGCCGGTGGTTGGTTGGTAAGAATAGCAGCCAATCGGATTACGGCGGGATTTCTGACTGCCAAAGGAGCACTCCAATCATTCAAAGTAACGGCGCAACTGGTTTCTATGGTTATGAAAGGCGGTATCCTGCCCGCCGACGTACCCGGCCGCTTAGGGGCATTTGTCCGCGCCTTATCCGCAGCCCGCACTGCTATGATGGGTTTCGGCCTGTCTTCATTGGTTGCCATGTGGCCCGTTGTGGTGGTGGCGGGGGCTGTCGCTGTTATTGCATTCTTGATTTATAAATATTGGCAGCCGCTGAAAGCCTTTTTTGCAGGATTATGGGATGGCTTAATACAGGGACTGGCTACGCTTAAACCGATGTTTGATTCTCTGGTTTCGGTAATAGCTCCTTTCGGTCAAGTCATTATGTCCGTTCTGGGCAGTATTTGGTCTGTCATTCAACCATTGGTACAACCGCTGCTTGACTGGTTTGGCGATTTTTTCAACATGAGCCAAGTAGCCGAGGGCGGTGCTCGTAACTTTGGGCAGTCTATCGGCCTGTGGATTGGCCAAACCATTGCAGCATTGGTGACATTTGCATCAACAGCATGGGCAAACATTATCGCCTTTTTCTCAGCCGGCATTGCTGCACTGCTTAACCTGATCCTGACCTTCTCGCCGGTAACCGCCTTTATGACCGCCTTCCAAGCGGTGTGGACTTGGCTGTCGGGTTTGGGTGCGACTTTCATGAGCTACGGCAGCATGATGATCGATGGCTTGGTCAACGGCATTAAGGCGGGTATCGGTCGTGCGGTGGTGGCGGTGCAAGGGGTAGTGTCAGCGGTTAAGTCTGCGTTTACCTCCGACAGCAAGGGTATGGGCATCCATTCACCCAGCCGTGTATTTGCAGGCTACGGCGGCTTTATGACCGAGGGTTTGGCATTGGGCATCAAGCGCACGGCGGCACGCCCCGTACAGGCCGTCGGTGCGTGGGCAGGCCGTCTGAAAGAGCGTTTCGGCAGCCGTGTGGGCAGTCTGCGTGCGGATTTGGCCGCGCGGATTTCGGGCCGCAGCGCGGAATTTTCCGAAGCACGCAAACAGCAGGCGCAGGCGGCTGTGTCTTCAGGCGGCATTACCGTGAACTTCAACCCGACCATCAACGCTCCGGGTGCGACCCCGCGCAAATTCAGACGGCCTTGCAAATGGGTTTGCGTGAATTTGAAATGCTGTTTCAGCGCATGATGGCTGACCGCGACCGGAGGGCTTACTGATGTATGCAATGTTGGGCGATGTGAGATTTGAGACCTTGCAAAGCTTTGCCAGTCTGGAAGCGCAGCACTCGGCCAAGTTTGCCAAGCACGAAGTGTTAAAAGGCCGCCCGCGCTTACAGGCGATGGAAAACGACCTGACCACGCTGCGTTTTGGCTTAAAACTGCATTGGATGTTAGGGAATCCCGACACGGCTTATAAGGGTTTGCTGGCGGCTTTAGAGGCTCAGCAGGCGGTGTCACTGGTTTATGGCTCCGGCCGATTCGTCGGCTGGTTTGTCATTGAGAGTCTGACCGAGCGCACCTTGATCCAGGACAGTAAAGGCCGCACGGCCGCGCGTGAGCTGGATGTCGAGCTGACGGAATTTGTCGGCGACCCGAATAATCCGCTGCCTACTCCGGCGATTATCAGCGGCAAGCAAAACCCGTTGCTCTCGCTGTTGCCCGAATCGGTACAGGCGCAAGCGGCAGATGTGATGCAGGCGGTTGAAACCGGCGTGAAGATTTATCGTGCAGCAGAAAACGGCATTGAGCAGATGCAAGGCATCATCAGGGCGGCTAAAGAGTTGCGCAATGATCCCGCCGGTGCGCTGAATTTAATCGGCGACGCGCTCGGCGTGGGCGGTGATGTATTGGGCAAACTCAATGGTTTACCGGAAGTAACGGCTTTGTTGGGTGACTTATCCGGCGCGGCTGAAATGGCCACGCAGCTTGGTGCAGCCGGAAATGCGCTCGGCAGCACGGTGGCGAGTATGCGTGCCGGTTACGAGAGTGGAACTGTCGGCGGCTGGCTGGATGCGGCTGGAGATTCAATTACTACGGCATCCGAAGCGGTGGCCAATGGGGCATCGGCCGCTGAAAAGTTGACCGGTTGGCTGGCGACAAGGAGTGATGGATGAGCGCGGTTTTACGCTATGTCACCAAAGACGGTGACCGCTGGGATTTGATTGCCCATAAGCACTACGGCAATGCTTTGCTGATTGACGGCCTGATTGCGGCCAACCAGCATTTGCCGTTGGCCGAAGAGTTTGTCAGCGGCTTGACGGTGTTTGTGCCGGTGCTGGAAAGCAAGCCGAAAAACAGTCAGGCCGATTTGCCGCCTTGGATGCGCTGAAGGGGGTGAGATGGATATTAAGGGTTTCTTGTCCGGCTTGGCCGCTCAAGGCGGTACGGGTGGCACTCATCCGGTCACCAAGCCGGATTTCACGCTGAGCTATGAAAACAAAGACATCACCGGCGACATCGCGCCCTATCTGATTTCGTTTGTTTACACGGATTACCTCGAGGGGCAATCTGATGAGCTGCAGGTCGAATTCGAAGATGTCGATGGTCGCTGGCTGCGTGGCTGGTATCCGGAGCAAGGCGATGCGCTGGCATTGAGCTTGGGCGACCAATTTACCGGCTTGGTAGATTTGGGCAGCTTTGAGATTGCTGAGATTGAATACAACCACCCACCATCAACGGTGAGCCTGAAGGCGTTGTCGGCAGGTATTACCAAGGCCAGCCGCACTTTAAAAGGCCGCGCTTATGAAAATACCACGCTGGCCGAGATTGTGCGCCAAGTGGCAGGCCGTCTGAAATTACAGCCTGACGGCCAAGTTAAAGACATCAAAATCAAGCGTGTGACCCAGTATCAGGAGCGCGATATTGAGTTTTTGAGCCGTTTGGCCAAAGAGTATGGCCACACCTTTAAGGTTGTCGGGGATAAGCTGGTATTCGCAGATAATGCCACGCTGAAAGAGCGTGAAGCCGTGGTGGTATTGAGCCCTGAAGACATGACCCGAATCCGCCTGCGCGATTTGATTAAAGGAGTGCCGACTCAGGTGGAAATGCGCGGCTACGACCCGAAAACCAAGAAAACGGTGTCGGCCACGCGTAAAACCAAGTCGCTGCGCCCGAAATCCAAACGTGGCCACACCGGCGACACCTTGAAAATTGTGCCGAATAAAGGTGAAAGCCAAACTCAGCTCTATGCCCGCGCCGATGCGGCTTTGGCTGACGCGCAAGACGATCAATGCGCCGGAAACATCATATTGTTTGGTAATGCGCTGCTGGTGGCCGGTCAAACCGTGCGCCTAAAAGACATGGGTAAGTTTTCCGGTAAGTATTTGGTTAAGCAAGCGCGGCATGAGTATCGCCGCAGCAGCGGCTACACCACCGAGCTGGAAATTAAGATGATTGAGTATATCGATGATGAGGAGCAGCAGGATGCAGCAAACGCATGATTTCGGGGCAACCCTGCAATTCGGCGTGGTATCGGCGGTGGATGAAGCCGGTCACAATCTGCGCGTTAAAATCCCTGCACTGGAAGACATGGAAACCGACTGGCTGCCGATGGTCACACCGGCTGCCGGTGGCAATCAGTTTTACAGTCTGCCCGACGAAGGCGAGCAAGTTGTCTGCCTGCTGGACGCGCGTGGCGAAAACGGCTGCGTGATTGGCGCGATTTACAGCGCAGCCGATAAGCCACCGGCCAGCAGCAAAGACAAATGGGTGCGCCGCTTTAAAAACGGCACGATTATCGAACACGACCGCAAAACGGGGGATGTACTGGTTAAAACCGGTGGCGTGGTGACAATTGATGCCGATGCGGTGGTGAAAAAAACCTTAACCGTTGAAGGTCTGTTTACTTATACCGCCGGTATGTCTGGTCAAGGTGGTAGTGGCGCGGCGGCCAAAATTGATGGTGCAATTGAGGCTACTGGCGATATTAAATCTCAAGGCATCAGCTTGCCTAATCATACTCACACCGGCGACTCGGGTGGCACGACATCGCCGCCGAAATAAGGTTTTAAAACGCATTAAAATCAGCTTTATGCGGCTTCAGGCAGAATCCCTGTATCAAAAAACGATACAGGGATTTTTTTATGCAATTCGATACGCCCATTTCCAAGCACTGGCAGCTTGCCCCCGGTGGCAGCGGTTTGGCGCAGGGCGTGGACGATATCGACTTGTGTATTCACAACATCTTGTCCACCCGTAAAGGCTCAGATGTGACCCGCCCCGATTTCGGCAGCAACCATTTTGACTACATTGACACGCCGGAAGACGTGTTTGTGCCAAATATCGTACGCGAAGTGGTGTTGGCCATTCAGACCTGGGAAACGCGGGCGGTGGTGGACGAAGTGACGTTTAGCGGCAATACCCCGCACATCACCATGACCGTGCGCTGGCGCGTGGCAGATGACGTATCCGGTGAAATCTACGGCACAACGCTGAACTTGGAGCAGGCAGCATGGATTTAAGCACTTTAAAGCGTGAAGACGTCAAGGTCGTGGCTGATGATTTGTCGACCATCTTGGCCGAGATTATTGCCAAGTATGAACAAGACAGCGGCAAGGCACTGCAACCGGCGCACATTGAGCGTTTGCTAATTAATGTGTACGCCTACCGCGAATCATTGACTCGCCAGCAAGTGAATGAGGCATATCGCCAGCAGCACGTCCGCTTTGCAACCGGATTGATGTTGGATTTGTGTGGCGACGATGTCAATACGCCGCGCTTGGAAGCTCAGCCTGCTTTAACCACGCTGCGCTTTTCGTGCGAGGCCAACTTGTCCGCCGAGCAGGTGTTTATCCCTGCCGGCACGCAGGTCGGCGTAGGCGAGCTGATTTTTGAAACAACCACATCAGCAACCTTGTCGTCTAGCCGCAACACGGTTGATTTACCGGCGCAATGCACTACAACCGGCACGTCCGGAAACGGCTGGGCAATCGGCCAAATTAACACGCTGACCAAGCCGCTGCATGCTGATATCGACGTTAAGGTCAGCAATATCACTGTTCCATCAGGTGGGGTCGTCATTGAGGGCGACGATGCCTATCGTGAGCGTATCTTGTTGGCGTTGGAGGCGTATTCAGTTGGTGGCCCGAAAAAAGCCTATGAATACTACGCCCGCCGTGTTTCGCAAGCGATTGTCGGTGTCCATGTTGGCAATGATGTTGATTCATCGGGTAATCCGATTGGCGGCACGGTGGCGGTGACGCTGCTGGCAACGGACGGTCTGCCCAGCCAAGAATTGATTGACAAGGTGTCGGCGGCATTGAGCGATGAGACGATCCGTCCGCTGTGCGATACCGTCATTGTTCGCCCGCCCGAAGTGGTGGAATACAAAATCGATGCCCGCTTGGTATTGTTCAAAGGTGCTGATTCTAAAGCAGTTTTAGCCGCTGCCAGCGCAGCTTGGTCAGACTACGAAACTGCCCGCTATGCCAAGCTAGGCAAAGATGTGGTGCCTTTGGATATTCAGACGGCCTTAAAGGTTAGCGGTGTGTACAACGTTATTTTATCCAACGAGCATGGCGAATTGAGAGATAGCGATGTCATCGTGGTTGCACCTAACCAATGGGCGCGGTGCGTATCGTTTAGCGTATCGGTCGATATGGAGCAGCAAGATGGCTAAGCTTAAATACGCCTTAATCATCGCCCAAGACCCGCGCTTTACACGCTTGGCCAATCTTAGCCTTGGCTATCGCAAGCTTGCCTTAACCAAACTCATGCCCCGCTTGCTCGAGCAAGTGGATGACAACCACCTTGAGCTGCTGGCGGAGAGTCGCAGCATGATTGGTGCCGATGGCTACTGGTTGGCCAAAGACAATAAGACACGCCGCCAGCTGATTAAAGATGCCGTGTTTTTACACCGCCGCAAAGGCACCCCCTGGGCGGTGCGTGAAATCTGCCGCCGTTTAGGCTTTGGCGAAATCAAGCTGATTGAAGGACTCGGCGGCCAAATCTACGACGGCAGTATTAATCATAAAGGCATTTATATGTACGGCGACCACCGGTTGTGGGCGCATTACTCAATTATTTTCAACCGACCGATTACCAATACCGAAGCCCGTCTGTTGCGGGAAACCCTACCGGCCTTCGCACCTGCCCGCTGTGTATTGGTGCGTTTGGATTATCAAGATACACCGCTGTATTACAACGGCAAAGTCGATTTCGACGGCGATTACAATTTTGGAGTAGCTTAAATGGCAACGATTCAAGAAGATAAAGTGACACCGCAGTGGGTGGATGATTTATATCAAATTGAAATGACCGACCCTGTTACAGGTGGTTCGGATGGCGTGGCGAACCGTCAAGCTAAGCAGCTTGGCCAGCGGACACAATTTTTGCGTAAAGAGTTGGGGAATTTAAAAGATAAAAAAGCGAGTATTAGTAATATCGGGTTGGTTCAGCTGAGTTCAGATATTGACAGTAGCAGTGAAGATTATGCGGCAACCCCTAAAGCGGTCTCTCAAGTCTATAAAAAAGTTGAGCATGTTGCCTCAGAATTTAAGAGTTATTTAATTACTGGCGGTATTGCAGAGCTGCGAAAGACCAGAAGTAGCGAAATGAGAATAGTCCAACTATCGGCATATGAGGCTGAGGGTCATTTGGGCGGCGGTGTTTTTATTGCTGATCACAATGACCATACCAGTGCAGATAATGGAGGCTCGATTATCGTTTCTGACGCGGGTGTGCGCTGGAAGCGCGTCGATAAAGCAAAGATTCAGGATTTTGGCGCAAAATCAAACGGCGTTGATGATGATTTGGATGCATTCAAATTGGCGATGGCCTCGGGCTTGTCAGTTTATGTACCGCCGGGCGAATATAAATTAAGTCAGAATGTCTTTGGCAACAATCTTTGGACAGATGGCAGAGTGATTTTTATTGGCGATTACGCGGCTAATGTGTTTAACATTAAAGGGCAGGCGGCCAGCCGCCTGCGCGAGATTTGCGCCAATATGGCGGCGGGAAACGCGGTCAAAATAGCTTGTTTTGGCGACAGTACGACTGACGGTAATTCAACGGCGGGTTGGATTCAAAACCCGGTTGACGCAGCGGGCAACGCCGTTGGCATTATTGATCATGCGGCAACATCGCCTAACGCGTGGCCGACCAAGCTTGAGCCGATTTTGCGCGATATGTTTAAAAACAACAAAATTAAAGTATGTAATGCCGGATACTCGGGTCGCCGCGTGCATGATGGCTGGGCGTATCGCAACTATGATGCGGCCATCACCCGCAACCCGTCCTATGGTCATCCTGACATTTGCTTTATTGGCTTTGGCTTAAACGATATTGCTGACGGCTCGTTTACGGTAGATAAATTTTGTCAGCATCTGGAGTTGTTAATACAAAAAGTCATGGCCACCGGGACGGTGCCGGTTATCCTGTCTTGCGATGCGCATCGCCGTGGCGGCAGCAACGCTCGAAACCGTGTAAGATCAAGTCGAGAGCTGGATGAGGGTAAGCGAGCATTATGTGAAAAATATGATATTACATACCTTGCTATCGACGCGGCAGAGAAGGATTTCTGGGCAAAAAATAAAGATGGCCATCAATGGCGGAATAGTCAAACTGACGGTTTGCACTATGGCAATGTTGGCCATGCTTTTAAGGCGTCATGGATAGCAAGCCAATTGTTTAAAGATGTGTATGTTTACACCGGCACACCGATGGTTATGGATAGTTTTGATAGCAGGAGCGGCTATCAGTATGACTACAGCGACTCATCTACCGATAACCGCAACCGCACGGGCGCGAATGTGCTGGTTAACTCGTCTAAACTTAAAAAAGGCGATGCTTTATTGACAGCGTGGATTTGGGTTGACCATCCTGATGCCACCTTGATTTACAGAGGCATTGACAACGAGGCCATGGATATCGCCGTCTTTGACGATACAAACTTACCAACAATCACATGTGAGGAATACATCGGCAACACTAACTGGCGATGCGCGCCAAGCAACCTTGGCGTTGCCCGTACCAATGCGACTAGTGTTGTAGATGGTCAGCCTAGCGGCCATCGCATCACGGATATGCCTTATCTATTAGGCCGTTTATCCTACGGTCTAAATAAAGTGCAGTATTTAGCGACGGGTCCATTAAGTAATGGTTCGGGTGGTTTTTTAAGTACGTATTGCGGCTATTTTGAGATTATAAATAGTCTTTATAACGATTCTGCGGCCAGAAACGTACTCCAAACCAGCGGCGCAATCATCCTTAATAGTGCTGTTAAGTCCGAGCCGACTGCCGGTAACTGTATTAAATTGCCGGTCGAATCAGCGGACGGATGTAATTTAATTAGCGCGGCATATGATGTAGATTATGCCAATGGCGTGGAATTTTTCATCGACTGCGTAAGGGATGTGGCTACAGGTATTATCTTGATGTCAAATAAGACATTTTATGACAATGAGTATCCTGCTGCTGGCCGTTTATGCCATTACTTATATTTTTCACAAAAGGATTTAGGTAGCGGCAATGAAAATGTGATTAACTTTGGTTTTTTATATGCCGACGGCGAAACCTATGCAAACAGCCATACTAATATATTTACGGATAAACCCATTGCAGGGCTAGGAGACAAATTCACAGTCCGAATCCAGCGAATTAATAAGGAGCAACAACGCCTCACAATATACAATGGCTGGCAAACAAACGCGGATCCTGTGGTTGATGAGACATTTACCGCTCAAGTCCCACTAGTTGGGATGGCTGGTGGTGTGTTTTCCAATTTTTTATCGACGCAAGCACTACCTAAATTTGTTTCGCTAAATCAAATGATTGTCAAAACTTTTTAAAGTTTAAAACGGCTGCGCGGCGGTGTCCTACCACCGTTCTCCGCGCCAGCTTCAGCAGACTAGACCTGCGTTAGCCTTTTTTACCGTACCTCGCGAGGTGCGGTGATTTTATCACTAACGACAAGGAATCTGTGAAAAATGAAACATCGTTGCAAAAATTGTTTTAAATTGTTGGATGTTGGCCGTGGTTGCTTTGAAATCAAGTGCCAGCGCTGCAAATTGCTCAATCAGTTCAAAACCCAATAATTCAACCCTGAGTGCCTTTGAGTACCGATACTTATATATAGGAGTAATCATGACTCAAAAGCCTCTGCCAATTGTTCCCTGGATGGGTGGTAAACGCCGTTTGGCCAAACACCTGATTCCAATGTTTCCCGAGCATACATGCTACGTTGAGCTCTTCGCCGGTGGTGCGGCACTATTCTTCATGCGGCCGCAACCGGCCAAGTGTGAAGTGCTCAACGATATCAACGGCCAGCTCATCAACCTTTACCGCGTGGTGCAGCACCATTTTGACGAGTTTGTGCGCCAATTTGAGTGGACATTGACCAGCCGCGAAGTGTTTGCCCGTCTGCAATCTACACCGCCCGATGTGATGACCGATATCCAACGCGCCGCACGGTTCTTCTATCTCCAACACACAGCTTTCGGCGGCAAAACCGTTGACCAACATTTCGGCACGGCTACTACCGGACGGGGCTTTACCGCCGCCTACATCGCAGGCCGTCTGAAAGCCGCGCAGCAACGGCTGAACGGAGTCTACATCGAGAACGAGCCGTGGGAAAAGTGTTTCAAACGTTATGACCGCGAACACACTTTTTTCTATGCCGACCCACCATACTGGCAAACCGCCGGTTATGACCGCGCCTTTGACTGGGCGCAGTATCAGTTACTGGCCAAGATGATGGCCGAGAGCAAAGGCAAGATCATGCTCTCAATTAATGACCACCCTGATATTCGGGAGCTGTTTAAAGACTTCCGTATGACGCGTTTAGAGCTCGCGTATTCAGTTGGCCGTGATAAAACGCAAAAGACCAGCGGTGAGCTGGTCATCTGTAACTATTAAAAATGTTCAAGCAAGAGCAGCCTCTCACCCTCTTGCTTGCTTTTCCAAATCTGTCCACATTTTAGGAGCGGCCACCATCGCGCGGAAAGTAGCAATTGCCCCATCGGTCAGATATTCGATATCTTGTTTTATTTTACCGGCTTCAGCAAATTCAATCATTTCAATCACAAAAAGACCACCGGCGGCACTATTTAAAAAATCAACTGCTCGTTCAATATCTACATCAAGACGTTGGGAGATACGGCGGGCAGCTTTCACAAAGGCCGTCCAAGGTTTATTGCGGTAATCAAAGTGGTTGGCAAATTCTTTATAAAACAAGCTATCTCGTTCCATGCTTGGGTAGTAATCCATATCGCGCTCCTGTAATGTATTTATTTAACGTGAGCACATGTTACCGTAGCTATATCAAAGAGCCGAGCAATCAGAGTGCGATGTTTCCGCGAATATAAAAAATCCTGCCTTTGTTTGGCAGGATTTGCAATAAAGTTGCACCGTGTGAAATAAAATCAAAAACACTTTATCTCACAAAACGCGCCGATTTATCGCGCGCGGCTTCAGCCTTTGCGGTTTCCTTGTCTATCAACTTTTTTTCTTGCTCGCTACATTCAGAATGCAGCCCAAAACAAAGCCTGCGGAAGCGGGCACCAGCCAACCCAAACCGATGTCATACAGCGGCAGGCTGTTGTTGATGGCAGCCGCAGTAGCCTCGCTGAAACCGAATGCCGTTTTATAGGCATCCAGCAAACCCACCACCAACGTGGCAAAAATGGTGCAGACATATACCAAACGGCTGCCGCCGAAAAATTTATCCAAAAACGCCAGCAAAATAATCACCACGGTCAACGGATACAGCAGCATCAGCATCGGAATCGAAAAGCTGATGATGCCCGCCAAGCCTTTATTGGCCAAGGCGCACGAAATCAGCGTGAAAACAATGGCGAAATGGCGGTAGGAAATGCGCGGCCAAATGCGGTTGAAATATTCGGCACAAGAAGTAATCAGGCCGACAGAAGTGGTGAGACAGGCCAAAAACACGATAACTGCCAGCAATACATTGCCGCCGATACCAAAATAATGCTGTGCTACCTGCGACAACACCGCCGCGCCGGTATCCAACACGCCAAACAGGCCGACGCTGCTGGCACCCATGTAGGCAATCAGTGCATACACCACCGCCAGACACACTGCCGCCAACACACCTGCGCGGATGGTCAGGCCGGTGAGCGCCTTTTTGTCGCTCACGCCGCGCGCACGGATGGCATCAATCACGATGATGGCAAACACCAACGAAGCCAAGGCATCCATGGTGTTGTAGCCTTCCAAGAAGCCTTTCACCAGCGGCTGGGTAACAAATTCCCCTTGCGCAGGCTGCAATGCGCTCATCGGCGAGAATACGGCCGCACCCACCAAAACCGTGATGCACAACAACAAAATCGGCGTCAACACCTTACCGATACGGTCGATCAGCTTGCCCGGCGACATCGCCAGCCAATAGGAAACGGCGAAAAACACCAAGCTGAACAGCGCCAACGCTAGGGTTTTGTGAGGAGATTCCGAGCCTAAAAACGGCACAACACCGATTTCAAACGATACCGTTGCCGTGCGCGGAATGGCAAACAGCGGGCCGATCGACAGATACAGCAACACTGCAAATACAACGCCATATAAAGGCGTTACCCGTGAAGCCAGCTCCTGCACGTCGCGCGAGCCGGAATAGCCGATGGCGGCCACGCCCAACAGCGGCAGACCGGCGCCGGTCAGCATAAAACCGAACATCGCCGATACGATATGGTCACCGGCCAATTGCCCCATGGCAGCCGGGAAAATCAGATTACCCGCGCCGAAAAACAATGCAAACAGCATTAAGCCGGTTGCCCAAAATAATGATTTCTGTGTGGTTGGCTGAGCAGAAGTTGTCATGCGCATACCTTTATTGATTTTATTGAACATATGCCTGCTTGGACGCTTGAAGCTTCAACGTCATCCCGATTTTTTTGGCCAAAACGCCCGCACCGGATACAAACAGTCGGGCAAATGCTGCTTGGCGCAACCAAAAGGATAAATGAATTTTCAGAGCCCCGGGCAAGCCGGAAAAGCATGATTGCGGTTTTCAGACGGCCTTGCGGTTCGGCAATCATGCTCTACGCACGCTGCTGAAAAGGCCGTCTGAAAAGATGCCTGCAATGGGCATCTTCCCGTTTTCAAGCGGTGAATATAACAGATTTTTTACCGCAACTGACAATTTCTTTACTTTAGCGGGTAAATGTATGTTTTGAATCTGTGTAAATGTTGTGTTGCTTGACCGCTTCAAACATAACGGCTTGAGCAGCTATCTGCGTTACTCAGCCGCCGCACTATCCAGCCACACCAAGCTGACCATACGCCCGGTTTGGCCGTCTCTGCGGTATGAGAAAAAGGTATCACGCTCCAGCACGGTGCAATGCGTGCCGCCGTAAATCTGCGTCACGCCTTCACGCTGCAAAACCAGACGCGCCAATGCATAAATATCGGCCAGGTATTTACTGCCGCCAATCGGTTCGAACGCCGCTTCCGCCTGCGGCAACGGTTGGCAGAACGCGTCATACACGTCCTGCCCCACTTCAAACGCATCAGCGCCGATGGCCGGCCCCAAATAAGCCATCACGTCCTGCACAGGCACACCCATCGCGATAACGGTATTTTGCAGCACTCCCGCCGCCAGCCCGCGCCAACCGGCATGCGCCGCGCCGACTACTGTTCCGGCAGTATCGCAAAACAACACCGGCAGGCAATCCGCCGTCATCACCGCGCAAGCCGCTGTACCGCTGCGGTCTATGCTTGCATCAGCATCCAGAGGTTGCGCTACGCTGTCGGCAGCCTGCACAACATCGGCGCTGTGGATTTGGTTCAAATAAGCCACCGGCATCCCGGCCTGCTCCGCCACACTGCTGCGGTTTTGTGCTACATGCTCAAGCCTGTCGCCGACATGCGCGCCCACGTTCAATCCGGCAAACACACCTTGACTCACGCCGCCTCTGCGGGTGGTCAGCAAGGTTTTGACATTGGCCGGAGCAGGCCAGTCGGCATACAAAAACGGCGCCTGCTCGTTATGCAGGCCGATGGCGGCATTCAAATCCAGATTCAACGGTTGCTTCATAGCTGTTCCTTATTTTCAGACGGCCTCAAGAGATAATGACAGGCGCTATTCAATCGCGCACATACATCACTTCAACGTCATAGTCATCATCATCCCAATCGTCGTCATCGTCTTGTGCCACTTTGTCCTGCCACTCGACTTCGTTGCTCAGTGAAGAATCCAAGCCCGCTTCCAAGCGCAATACTGACAAAAGATGATACATATCCGGCGGAATCGGTGCTTCAAACGATACGGTTTCACCGCTTTTAGGGTGCACAAAGCTCAAACGGTAGGCATGCAGCGCCTGACGCAATAAGCCTTTAACCGCTTCTTTGGCCACATCAGAGCAGGCGTGGCGCGGATTTCCGTAAACCGGATCGCCAGCCAACGGATGGTTGGCTTCACGCATGTGCACGCGGATTTGGTGGGTGCGCCCGGTTTCCAATGCGCATTCGATGTAGCTGTGTGCCGGGTAGCGTTCCAACACTTTCACATGTGTCACCGCCTGTTTGCCGCCAAACGGAACCACGGCCATTTTGATGCGGTTGTGCGGATCGCGGCCGATTAAGGTGTCGATTTTACCGTCGAAAGGCACCACGCCGTTGGCCACCGCCCGATAAATCCGTTTCACCGTGCGCGCCTGCAACTGCTGCACCAGATGGGTTTGTGCTGGCAGGGTTTTCGCCACCACCATCAAGCCGCTGGTATCTTTATCCAAACGGTGCACAATACCCGCACGCGGAACTTTGGCCAATTGCGGGCAATGCGCCAGCAAGCCGTTTAGAAGCGTGCCGCTCCAGTTGCCCGCTGCCGGGTGCACCACCAGCCCGGCTGGTTTGTTCACCACGATCACCGTATCGTCTTCATAAACGATGTCCAGAGCCATTTCTTCCGGGGCGAAAGCAAGATTTTCCTCACTTTGCAGCACGGTAACGGCTAAAATTTCACCGCCGATAACTTTGTCTTTCGGTTGGGCGGGTTTGTCATTAACCCGTACCGCCCCTTCTTTAATCCACGTACTCAAACGGCTGCGAGAGTAGTCGGGCAACAATTTTGCCAGCACCGCATCCAAGCGCATGCCCGCCAAATCGACAGGAACAGTTAAATTTATGCAACTTTCTGCATTTAGGGCTGCCGAAAACTCCAAATCATCGTTATAATCAGCCTCATTGTCAAAGGAAGTATTCTGCATGAAAAAAATTCTTTTAGTAGTAGCCTTAGGCTTGGCTTTAAACGGCTGCGCAAATACCGGCACCGTGGATAAAGACGCCCAAATGACCCAAGATTGGACAGTAGACCGCCTATACGCCGAAGCACATGACGAGTTAAACAGCAATAATTATACTCGAGCTGTCAAGTTATACGAAATTTTAGGCTCCCGTTTTCCCAATGGCCGGCACGCCCAACAAGCGCAACTCGATACGGCCTACGCCCATTACAAAGATGATGAGCCTGAAAAAGCACTGGCCGCTATCGAACGCTTCCAGCGCCTCTATCCCCAACATCCAAACATGGATTATGCCCTTTATTTGAAAGGTTTGGTGTTATTTAATGAAGACCAATCCTTTCTCAACAAACTGGCTTCACAAGATTGGTCGGATCGAGATCCTAAAGCTAACCGCGATGCCTATCACGCCTTTGCTGAGCTTGTGCAACGCTACCCCAACAGCCAATATGCACCGGATGCGACCGAACGGATGGCAAAATTGGTCGATGCGTTAGGCGGTAATGAAATTGCCGTTGCCCGTTACTATATGAACCGGGGTGCCTATCTGGCTGCCGCCAACCGCACCCAAAAAGTTGTCGAACAATACCAAAACACCCGTTTTGTAGAAGAAGCACTGGCTATCATGGAACTTGCTTACACCCGCATGGGCAAACAGCAGCTGGCCGACGACACCCGTCGCATCTTGGCACAAAACTTTCCAAACAGTCCCTATCTGCAAAACACATGGCGCGCCAACAGCATGCCTTGGTGGCGTTATTGGAAATAAGTTGATTTATCAGCCCGTCTCAGGCCGTCTGATTTTTTCAGACGGCCTTTAAATTCAGTTTGATACACCGATACCTATTCAATACCGAAATTATGCTGTGTGGATGATATAGGCCGTCTGAAGCATTGATGCTTCAAGAATAGACTGTCAAATACACGTTCCACATACTGCCATATAAAGCATCTGCCCCCCTACACAGACACCCCGTAAGCCCATACACTATAAAGCATACGTACAAAGCCGTCTGAATCATCCAGACGGCCCACCACTACTCACCCGCTATTTCTCTCGCTCCGGTCACCGGCCCACCCTACTTCTTCACA
>CAYVIS010000016.1:0-20607 GCA_964451565.1 uncultured Neisseria sp. | reverse complement strand
TGTTGCGGCAGGCTTCAGACGGCCTTGATGCCGTCGACAATGCGGCCGGTCTGCAACCGCCTGCCGTAGTGGTGCAGAATCTCGCCTCGCCGCAGCTCAATCAGCTTTTCAACAGCCCCGATGCCGCTGCCGCTTTGCGCCGCTATCCTCCCGGCTTCCACAATTTCCACAACCATGCCGGTGAAGAATGGCGCGTGTATATCCATGCGTTCCGCCGCCCCGGCCAGCGGGTGGTGGTGGCGCAGCGTGCCGACCACCGCAACCGCATTGCCGCCAACAATGCCCGTTTGGCGGTGGTACCGTTGTTGGTGTTGATTCCGTTGGTGTGGCTGTTTACCGGCTTGCTGACCCGCAGGCTGTTGCAGCCTTTGCAGCGGCTCAGCAGCGAAGTGGGCGCGCGCACCGAAAACGATTTGCAGCCGCTCGACAGCCGCCAAGTACCGCAGGAAGTGTTGCCATTGGTGCAGGCCATCAACCGCCAATTCGGGCAAATCCACGCCGCCCGTGAGCACGACAAGCGCTTCATCGGCAACGCCGCCCACGAATTGCGCACGCCGATTACCGCGCTCACCCTGCAAATGGCGCAGCTGGAGCGGCAGGATGCCGACGAATCCGAACGCCGCCGCCAACTGGCCGAAATGCGCAGCGGCCTGCAACGCACGCAGCAGCTGCTCAACCAGCTGTTAAACATGGCACGCGCGCAGAATACGCCCAAAGCCGATGCAGCGGCGGCCACCGCGCTGTTGCCGTTGTTGCGGACGCTGTATGCCGATTTGCTGCCGATGATTGAAGCCAAATCGCTGGATGTGGGCGTGGCGGTGGCGCAGGATTACCGCCTCGAAATCGAGCAGGCCGATTTATACGGCATTTTCAAAAACCTGCTCGAAAATGCCGTGCGCTACACGCCAAATGGCGGACGCATTGATATTTGGTGCGAAGAAAGCGCCGACGGCCGTCTGAAAACCGGCGTGCGCGACAACGGCTGCGGCGTGCCCGAAGCCGAACGCGCGCGCGTGTTTGAGCCGTTTTATCGGGTGGCGCACGGCGAAAGCGGCAGCGGCTTGGGGCTGTCGATTGTGAAAACCCTGTGCGACAAATGGGGCTTGGCAGTGGAATTGGCCGAGGCCGCGCCGGAATATGCCTCTGGCTTGAATGCGGTGGTGGTGTGGCCGCAAACTGCATGGCAGCGGTCGGATTAAATACAGCAAAGGCCGTCTGAAACAAAATCCGTGTTCAGACGGCCTTTGCTTTATAATAAGACCTTAGTTTACCCATATTCAATAAAGGAACCCCCATGAGCTTACCCGCCTGCCCGCAATGTGCTTCCGAATTCACCTACCACGACGGCGTGCAGCTGGTCTGCCCCGAATGCGCCCACGAATGGCAGGAGGGCGAAGCCGCCGCCGAAGAAGCTGTTGTGGTGAAAGATGCCAACGGTACGCCGCTGGCCGATGGCGACACTGTGGTGTTGATTAAAGACTTGAAAGTAAAAGGCTCGTCGCAAGTCATCAAACAAGGCACCAAAGTGAAAGGCATCCGCTTGCAAGAAGGCGATCACGACATCGCCTGCAAAATTGACGGCAGCAGCATGAATCTGAAATCAGAATTCGTGAAAAAAGCCTGATTGCTTGCTGCCTGAAGATAGAGGCCGTCTGAACACGCTAAACGGTTTTCAGACGGCCTGATAACACATCCCACAGGTGGCTGAGCTTGTTGAAGCCGTTTTGTCGCTCACCCACCCACCCACAAGGCCGTCTGAAACCGCGCGTTCAGACGGCCTTGTTATATAATGCCCCTATTCTGTTTGCGAGAACCGCCATGTCTGCACCCCAACCCACTATTGCTGCCATTGCCACCGCCCCCGGGCGCGGCGGTGTCGGCGTGATTCGTTTGTCCGGCAAAGATTTATTGTCATTGGCGCAGCAAATCAGCGGCGGCAAAACCCCCAAACCGCGCGTGGCGCTTTATACCGATTTTCTCGATGCCGGCGGCCAGCCCATCGACAACGGCTTGATGCTTTATTTCGCCGCGCCCGCCAGCTTCACCGGCGAGGATGTGATTGAGCTGCAAGGCCACGGCGGGCCGGTGGTGATGCAGATGCTGTTGCAGCGTTGTTTGAACTTGGGCGCGCGCTTGGCCGAGCCGGGCGAATTCACCAAACGCGCTTTTCTCAATAATAAGCTCGATTTGGCGCAGGCCGAGAGCGTGGCCGATTTGATTGACGCCACCAGCCAATCCGCCGCCCGCATGGCCTTGCGCTCACTCAAAGGCGCGTTTTCCGAACACATTCACGCGCTGGTGGACGAATTGATTACCCTGCGGATGTTGGTAGAAGCCACACTCGACTTTCCCGAAGAAGACATCGACTTTCTCGAAGCCGCCGACGCCAAAGGCAAGCTCAAAGCGCTGCAACAGCAACTGCAAACCGTGCTCGCCAGCGCCGAACAAGGCGCGATTTTGCGCGAAGGCATGAACGTGGTGTTGGTGGGCGCACCCAACGTGGGCAAATCCAGCCTGCTCAACGCTTTGGCGGGTGACGAAGTGGCGATTGTAACCGACATCGCAGGCACCACCCGCGACACCGTGCGCGAACAAATCACCCTCGACGGCGTGCCCGTACACATTATCGACACCGCCGGTTTGCGCGAAACCGACGATGTGGTGGAAAAAATCGGCATCGAACGCAGCCACAAAGCCGTGCAGGAAGCCGATGTGGCGCTGATTCTGATTGACCCGCGCGAAGGCATCAACGCCAAAACCCAAGCCATTTTGCAAAGCCTGCCGCCATCGCTGAAAAAAATCGAAATCCACAACAAAATCGACCTCAGCGGCGAAGCAGCCGAAATGATTTCAGAAACGTCACCCCCGCAAGGTTTAGGCGGGGGTGGCCTGAACAGCGGCAGCGGTGCCGATACCCTGATTAAACTTTCTGCCAAACACAAACAAGGCCTCGATTTGCTCAAACAGGCGCTGCTGAACGAAATCGGCTGGCAGGGCGAAAGCGAAAGCCTGTTTCTCGCCCGCAGCCGCCATCTGAATGCCTTGCACGAAGCCGAAACCGAGCTGGAAAACGCCGCGCTGTGCGGCAACCACCAAATCGAGCTCTTGGCCGAACATCTGCGCCTGGCGCAAGTGGCGTGCAGCGAAATCACCGGCGAATTCACCGCCGACGATTTACTCGGCGTGATTTTTTCGCGCTTCTGTATCGGCAAATAATCGCAAGCGGCACACAATATATCAGGCCGTCTGAAAACCTTTCAGACGGCCTGATAAAATGGATTAGATTTGAACCATTACAGCGTTGTCTCGCCTTGCCGTACTAGGTGTACTGTCTGCGGCTCCCCGCCTTGTCCTGATTCAAATCTAATCCACTATATATTGCGTGCCATGACAACACGTTTTGATTTACTGCCCCGGTTTATTGGGGCGGCGGCGTTTCCTGCGTCTGTTCCTGCTCCGCCAGCTCGTCCATTTCCCGCTCCAGCTCATCCGCATAAGCCTGCGCTTCCGCCTCATCAAACGGCTTGATGACGCCGCTGTCGTTGCGCGGGTCGAGGTCGGCCATCACCGGCCCCGCCGCACCCGGCATATTCACATGCACGCTGCGCTTGTCTTCCGGCACCGGCTTCTGCTGCCACGCAAACAGCGCCAGCAGCCCGCCGCACACCACAAAATAACCGTAAAAACCATAGCGCTCGGCTTGGTCCATCACCACCCCCAACACCAACGGTGCCAGCAGCGAGCCCATGCCGTAGCTGAACAGCAAACTGCGGCTCACCTCCACCGTGTTCATCTCATTGGGCAGTTGGTCGTTTGCCCGCGCCACACTCAGCGCATACAGCGTAAACAGGCCGACGCCGAAAAAGCCCGCCACCACATACTGCACCCACATATCAATCAGCCCCGCCAGCATCAAACCGATGCCCACCGCCGCGCCAATCGCCGATACCGTCGAACAGGTCAGAATCGCATTGCGCCGCCCGTAGCGGTCGGATAAGCGCGCCACCGGCAGCTGCACCGCAAAGCCCGCCACCATCGCCACCATCAGGTAAAACGAAATCTCGCGCAGCCCATAGCCCTGCTGCAGCAGAAACACCGACGCCATGGTGAAAAAACCGTTCATCAGCAAGCCGCCGACAAAGCTGCCCACCAAAGCCAGAGGCGCAATCGCAAACAAACGCGGCAGGCTGATGCGCTGGCGCGGCGGCAATTCAGGCGCCTTCAAGCGCGTCAGCGCCACCGGCAGCATCGCCGCCATCACCAAAATCGCCGCCAGCGTGAAAATATCGTTGCTCGACGGCTTCAGGCTCAACAGCGCAATCCCCGCCGTAAACGCCACATAGTAAACCACATTATAAAAAGCCAACACCCGCGCCCGCATCGACGCCGCGCTGCGTTCGGCAAACCAGCTCTCCACAATCATCAGCAGGCTGTAATAACAAAAACCCAACAACACCCGCAACACGCCCCAAGCCCACAGATTGTCGGTCATCATGTGCCCCAGCGCCGCAATCGCAAACACCGCGCCAAACACGCTAAAACCGCGGATGTGCCCCACGCCCGACACCACCCGGTGCGCCGCCACCGCACTGAGCGCCGCGCCGACAAAAAACGCCGCATTCAGCGCACCGATGGCGGTGTTGGTCACCCCCATCTCCGACAACTTCACCCCCGCCGAGTTGAGAAACAGGCCGAAACCGGCAAAGAGGAAAAATACCGAGAAAAAGAGGGAATAGAATTTGTTGGATTGGGTGGTCATGGCGGAATGTGTGAGTAAGGATTAAACCGGGTGATTGTATCGGGATAAGTGGCCGTCTGAAAAGGGATTTTGCGGATAATAATGTTGCCTCTAGCAGTTCATTCCGACACAGTCTGATATCACTTAAGCGTTTTCATCAGGCAAGCCCAACCATCTCAGGGATGGTATCGAAAAAATAATGGCAACCCATGTTGTAAACATAATTTCGAGTATCATAATGAATAAAATCAAGATAGCACTTGTTTAATAAATAAGCATATTTAACCTGCCAATACAAGCCATCACATAGTTTGGCATATTGCTTTTGTTTGAAGTCACAGCATTGCAACGCGGCATCTGTTGTTTCTGACAGTTTAGACTGGTTTTCGATAATAAACAGCGTGTCTGCTGCAATGACCATCCAACCATCTGCCAATATTGGCGGTTGAGAAACATAGCCGGTCCAGGTTTTGTGGTGGCGTGCTAAAAATCGGTAAAATTCCTCACTATGGCAACAATGTGCTACACACTTATCTTCAAACCATATTTCATAACCTGTATCGTCTGCCAATGCAATAAAACGGTAGCCGTTGAGGGATTCAAATGCTTTGCGGATATCGATTGATTTTTCTAAATTTAGAACAGTCTGTAGTCGTTCATGTTTTTTGGGAACAGCCATTCTTTAATCCTAATTTTGCCAATTGAAAATAATGAATACAGAAGGCCGTCTGAAAGCTCTCAGACGGCCTTCTGTATCAATCTTTAGATCTGATATGAATCTGCGTGTCCACCCAATCCTGCCAATCTAAAACAATTTCTTCCTGCTGATACAGTGATTCGGCTTGTGCCAAGGCTGCAGTTTGCGATTCAGACTCCAGTATTACCACACGGCGGAGGGTTTCTTGAATTTCAACTTGAAAAAGCACCATCTCAGCTCCTTAACGTTTAGCAGTCGGTATTTTGCGGTATTGCCCGCGGGCGGAAAATTCAATGATACCTTGATCGCGCAGCAGTTGTAACTGCTGGCGGATTTTGTCTTTAACATGACGGTTGGCGGGAAATTGCTGCTGCAAAAGCGCTTCAAATGCATACATTTGCGTGAGCGAGAATTGTTCGGGCAATTTTTCGACACAGCGCATAACAGCCAACAGCCAGCCTTTGCGTTCGGTCTTTTGCTGGCGTAAAAACAGATTTTGCCGCCATTGATGCCGTACGTTTTCAGACGGCATCACACAGCCTTTGTCTATCAACAAGATTTTACCGCTGTCGGGTAAGATACCGATATTGATGTTGCAACCAATCCATCCTGCACGTTTGGCCGTTACGGGCAATGGCTTGCGACGGATGATAATGTCAGGTGTGAAAAAATGCTTCGGCACCAGCATCAATTGCCGCACCGAATAATCGGTTTTGTTGTAGCTCAAAAAGAAAAAATTGGGATTGTCCGCAGCCTGAATGCGTTGCAGCATGGCGGTATAAGCGCCGTCGTTGATGATTTTTCCTGCCGATGGGGCATTTTTGCTTTTCAGTTCGAATTGTTCGGCACAATCAGGGCAATCAAAATCCAAAACGGGGCTGTTGTTACAGGCTTGGCGTATAGATGTGCAGCCGCAATTGGGGCAATAACCATTTTCGCCCAACCAGTTTTCTGTTAGTACCCGCGCGATTTGTGAAGCACTTTTGTAGCCTGCTGCCAAAGCAGTGTTGAAATAGAGGTTCATATGTCTCAACCTATTCAATCATAAGGATAGTATAGTGAATTAAATTTGAACCAATACAGCGTTGGCTCGCCTTGCCATACTAGATTTACTGTCTGCGGTTACCCGCCTTGTCTTGATTCAAATTTAATCCACTATATCAGGCTGTCTGAAACGTTTCAGACGGCTTTTTTATCTGTTATTCATCTCTTTCAACCGATACAACACCTCCAACGCTTCCCGTGGCGACAACTCATCGGGCTGGATGTCGGCCAATGCTTCGGCCAACAGATTCGGTGCAGCTTCAACGGTTTCTGCCGCTTCCCCGCCCATTTCCTCACTTTCAGACGGCCATTCGCTGAAAATATCCATTTGCGCGCGGTTGGCGGCGGCGTGTTGTTCGAGTGCGTCGAGGTGTTTGTGGGCGGCTTTGAGGGCGCGGGCGGGGAGGCCGGCGAGTTTGGCGACGGCGATGCCGTAGCTTTTGCTGGCGGGGCCGGGCTCGATGTGGTGCAGAAACACGATGTCTTGCCCTTCTTCGAGCGCGGATAGGTGCATATTGACGGCGGTGGCGTGGGCTTCGGGCAGGCGGGTGAGCTCGAAATAGTGGGTGGCAAACAGGCTGAAGGATTGGTTTTTCTGCAACAGGTGTTCGGCGATGGCTTGGGCGAGGGCGAGGCCGTCGAAGGTGGAGGTGCCGCGACCGACTTCGTCCATTAATACCAGCGATTGCTCGGTGGCGTGGTGCAGGATGTAGGCGGTTTCCGACATTTCCACCATAAAGGTAGAACGGTTGCCGGCCAAATCATCGCTGGCGCCGATGCGGGTGAAAATCTGGTCGAGCGTACCGATTTTGGCGGCGTCGGCGGGCACAAACGCGCCGGTGTGCGCCAACAGCACGATTAAGGCCACTTGGCGCATATAGGTGGATTTGCCGCCCATATTGGGGCCGGTGAGCAGCATCAGGCGGTGTTTGTGGTCGAGCGCGGTGTGGTTGGCGGTGAAGTGGCGCACTTGCTGCTCAACCACGGGATGGCGGCCTTGCTGGATGTCGATAACGGGATAGTCGGCAAACTCGGGCGCGGTGTAGCCGCGGGTTTCTGCGTGACGGGCGAAGGTGGCGAGCACATCGAGCGTGGCGGCGGCTTTGGCGGCCTGCTGCAATTGGGGTAAGGCCGTCTGAAGGTTTTTCAGCAGCGCTTCGTAGAGCTGTTTTTCTAAGGCCAGCGCGTTGTCTTGTGCGGCCAACACTTTGTCTTCAAAGGTTTTTAATTCGGGGGTGATGAAGCGTTCGGCGTTTTTGAGGGTTTGACGGCGCTGGTAGTCGGCGGGCGCTTGCTCGGCCTGCACTTTGGAAAGCTCGATGTAGAAGCCGTGCACGCGGTTGAACTCGACTTTGAGGGTGGAGAGGCCGGTGCGTTCGCGTTCGCGTGCTTCTAGAGCGAGCAGGAATTCGTCGCCGTGGTTTTGGATGTGGCGCAATTCGTCCAATTCGGCGTGGTAGCCGTGGTTGATGACGCCGCCGTCGCGCAGCCACACGGCAGGCTCGGGCAGAATGGCGGCCTGCAGTTGTTCGGCAAGCGGCAGGGTGGCGGGGAACACGGCCTGCAGAGTGTGCAGCAGCGCGGCGGGGCTTTGCGGCAATTCGATGTCGTTGGCCAGCACCAGCAGGCTGTCACGCAGGGCGGCCAAATCGCGCGGGCGGGCGTTGCCGACGGCGATGCGGGCGGCGATGCGTTCGATGTCGGCGATGTTTTTCAAACAGGCTTGCAGGGGTGCGTAATGGTTTTGCAGCTCGGCCACGGCTTGCTGACGGGCGCGGATGTGTTCGCGGCGGCGCAGTGGGTGGTGCAGCCACAAGGCGAGCAGGCGGCTGCCCATGTGGGTGGCGCAGTCATCGAGCGCGGAAAACAGGGTGGGCGCTTTTTGGCCGCTCAGGGTTTGGGTGATTTCGAGATTGCGGCGGGTGGCGGCATCCATGCCGATGTGTTGGTTTTCGGTTTCGAGCGAGAGGCCGTCGAGGTGTTGCGGCAATTGGCTTTGGGTAAGGCGGATGTAGTTGAGCAGCGCGCCGGCGGCGCCGATGGCGGCGGCGTGTTCGTCGGGATTGAGGCCGAAGCCGCGTAAATCCTGGCTGCCGAAATAATCGGTGAGCAGCTTCTCGGCGCTGTCGGCAGCGAATTGCCAAGCGTTGAGGCGGGTGATGTTGGCGGCCTGAATATTCGGGGCGTTGGCGGCGTCGGGCAACAAAATTTCCGATGCCTGCAGGCGCGCCAGCTCGTCGGCGAGTTTGTCGGGCGTGGTGCGCTTGACTTTGAATTCGCCGCTTTGCAGCGAAGCCCACGCGATGCCGATGTGTTTTTTATCGTGTTTGTCGGTGCAGACGGCCACGATGCGGTTGGTTTCTTTGTCTTCCAAAAAGGCCGAATCGGTGAGCGTGCCGGGGGTGACGATGCGCACCACTTTGCGCTCCACCGGCCCTTTGGTGGCACCCACTTCGCCTGTTTGCTCGCAAATGGCCACGCTCTCGCCCATTTTCACGAGCCTGGCCAGATATTGCTCGGCGGCGTGATAAGGCACGCCGGCCATTTTAATCGGCTCGCCGTTGAGCTGGCCGCGGGTGGTGAGGGTGATGTCGAGCAGCTTGGCGGCGTTGACGGCGTCGTCGAAAAACAGCTCGTAAAAGTCGCCCATGCGGTAGAACACCAGTTTGTCGGGGTGGTCGGCTTTGATGCCGAGGTATTGCTGCATCATGGGGGAAACGGGTTTGCTCATCGGGCGGCCTTGCGGGGGGAAAATAAAACAAAGCGCTATTGTAGCAAAACCGTTCGAGCGCGGGGCGGCGCGTTTAATCTTTTGATTCTATGCTAGAATGTGACGCAGGTTTTCAGACGGCCTCTACAGCAGCGCAAAAGGCCGTCTGAAAAGGAACCAATCTCAAGCAAAGCAGTCTTTGCAGTTTGCCTTTTAATTTATGCCGTGATGATGTTTCAGACGGCCTGCCGATATAGTGATGATGAATTCAGCCAAAATTTTCCGTTTCGCCCTGATGGGCTTGGCCGCCGCCGTTCTGGCCGCTTGCGGCACCAAACGCACCCCTGTTTATACCCCTACGCAATCCCCCTTGCCGGTAACCCCCGGCACCCCTCTGCCGACAGGCACCCCCCTTCCGAAAGGGCACACGCTCAGCCCCGGCGGCGGCGCGAGTTATAAAGTGGTGGGCCACGGCGAGCTGCCGCAATGGGGCCAGCAGAATTTCGCCGACAGCCTGCGTTCGTTCCGCCTCGGTTGCGAAAAACTCAAAGCCCAGCCCGACTGGCAGAATGTGTGCGCCCAAGCCGCGCAAACAGCGGGCAACAGCGCCGCGGCCAAAGCCTTTTTCGAACAATATTTCACCCCCTGGCAGGTGAGCGGCAACGGCAAGCTCGGCGGTACGGTGACCGGCTATTACGAGCCGGTGCTGCATGGCGATGTGAAACAGACCCGCAAAGCGCGCTTCCCGATTTACGGCATCCCCAGCGATTTTGTATCGGTGGATTTGCCCGCCAACCTGCGCTCCAGCAAAGGCACAGTGCGCATCCAGCCGACCGGCCAGAATAAAGGCATGATCAGCGCGAGCGGCCAATACAGCGCCAATCTGGCACAATTTCCCATCAGCGAACGCACCCGCGCGCTCAAGGGACGTTTTGCAGGCAGCCAGTTTGTGCCCTATTACACCCGCAGCCAAATCAATGGCGGCGCGCTCAACGGCAAAGCCCCGGTTTTGGGCTATGCCGACGACCCGGTGGAGCTGTTTTTCCTGCACATCCAAGGCTCAGGCCGTCTGAAAACCCCGAGCGGCAAATACGTGCGCCTGGGGTTTGCCGATAAAAACGAATACCCCTATGTGTCTATCGGCCGCTATATGGCCGACAAAGGCTACCTGCCGCTGGCGCAAACCACCATGCAGGGCATCAAAGCCTATATGCAGCAAAACCCGCAGCGGCTGGCCGAAGTGCTCGGCCAAAACCCGAGCTATATCTTCTTCCGCGAGCTGCCCGGCAATGACGACGGCCCCATCGGCGCATTGGGCACCCCCTTGATGGGCGAATATGCCGGTGCCGTCGACCGCCACTACATCACCCTCGGCGCACCGATTTTCGTGGCCACCACCCACCCCATCAGCAACTATGCCCACAACCGCCTGATTATGGCGCAGGATACCGGCAGCGCGATTAAAGGCGCAGTACGGGTAGACTATTTCTGGGGCTATGGCGACGAAGCGGGCAACGTGGCAGGCAAGCAGAAACACACCGGCTATGTGTGGCAGCTGCTGCCCAACGGCGTGGCACCGCAATACCGACCGTAATCCTTGTGATGGATGATAAAAGGCCGTCTGAAAGATTTGCTTTCAGACGGCCTTTTATAATGGATTAAATTTAAATCAATACAGCGTTGGCTCCCCGCCTTGTCTTGATTCAAATTTAACCCACTATACTTTATATGTAAGGCTTGCCGGATACCCATAACGGTATTCGAGCAAGCCCTATTTTTATTTCGGTGCGAGCAAATCGCTCAGCCCGTCGGCCAGCATCTGTTGCCAAATGGCGTAATCGTGCCCGCCGGGGTATTCGCGAAACGTCACCGTATAGCCTTTGCGCTGCAAGGTATCGGCGAGGGTGCGGCTTCTGTTGAGAATATCGGCATCTTCATGGCTGCGGGCGGTTTCGTAGCGGCCCGCACCGATAAACCAGCGCAGCGGCAGCATCGGCAGGCGCTCATACTGTTCGGCCATGCCGTTGCCGCTTTGTTTTGGCGGATGCCACCAAAACGAGCCCGACATAGGTAATACGCCGCTGAAATATTGCGGCTGGCGCGAAGCGGCATAAGCGGCGGCCAAACCGCCGTAGCTGGAACCGGCCAGCACGCTGCGGCGGCTGTTGTGTTGCAGGCCGGTTTGCCGTTCTACAAACGGAATCAGCTCCTGCGCCAGCATATCGGCAAAGCGCGGATTGGCGGGCAATTCGTTGCGGCGGCTGTCGCCACCGGCATTGTCGATAAACACGGCGACCAGCGGCGGAATTTTGCCGCTGCGGCGCAATCGGTCGAAGATGGCCGGGGCTTGCACCTGATGCAGGTATTCGTTGCCGTCAAACAGATACAGCCACGCGGGTTGCTTCACATCGGGGTCGGTTTGATAAACCCAGATACGGCGCTGATTGCCCAACAGCGTGCTGGCAAACCCATAGGCTTTCAGACGGCCTTTCAATGCGTTCAGGCCGTCTGAAAGCCTTGAATCGGGGTTTAAATCCAGCAGTGAGGCATCGGCGAAACGGCGCGGGTTCAACGGGTCGGCCTGCAGGGTGGCCAACAATGCCCGGCGCTGGCGGTAGCGATGTGTTTGGGCATCCTCACCCGCTGCGGCAAGCAGCTTGGGAATATCGGGCGCGAGCTGGTAGCTCAGGCGCACGTCGTTTTGCACGATGAAGCTTTTAAACCAAATATCGCTGCGGGGCAGCCGTTGCAGCCATTCGTGGTCGTTACCGGGGCCGCCGATTAAGCGCACGTTGTGGCCGCCGCGCCAAAGAAAGGTGAGCAGGCTGCGGCCGCCATCAAGCGGCTCGACCAGCGGCGTGCCTTCGGTTTTGATTTGTTGCCAGAAGGCCGCCAATTTTGCACCGGCCTGCCCGGCTTGCAATGTTTGCTGCAAGGCTTGCAGGCGCGGGCTTTGCGGGCGGTCGTTTTCCTGCCCTTCCAGATAACCTCGGACGGCCTGCGGATTGAGGCTTAATTCGTAACACAATTCGGGCTGCGCCGCCGCTTCGAGGGTGAGCAAGGGTGGTTTGGTCGGTGGCAGCCACAGCAGAAATGTTTGCTCGCCGGTTTGATTGCGAAACAGGGCACGGCTGTTGTCGGCACTGGCATAAAGTGTGGCGCCGGTGCGGCTGAAATCCATGTGTTTGAAGCGGATGCGGCCTTCAAAATAGCGCTGGTTGCCGGAGTCCAACATAATCTGCGCCTGCCCCGCGCCGTTGAGACAGCCTTGATAATGTTGCGGGGCGGCCGCGGCACCAGCGGCAAGCAGGGCGGCCAAGCAGAAAAATGGATGCAGAGGTTTCATATGGTGCGGCCTTTACCAACGGTAGCCTGCCGAAAGGGTCACGCGGCGGCCTTTGCCGTAGAAGCAGGAAGCAGGATTGGCGCAGGAAGCCACGTATTGTTTGTCGGCCAGATTCTGCACGTTCAGCTGCAAGGTGGTGCCTTTGAGGGCGGCAAAGCGCTGGCCGGGTTTGTAGGCGAGCTTGGCATCCCACACGGTATAAGCGGGTACGCGGAAGGTGTTGGCGTTGTTGCCCCAGGTTTTGCCGATATAGCGCACGCCCGCACCCACGCTCAAGCCTTGCAGTGCGCCGGAGAAGCGATAGTCGCTCCATAAGGCGGCGCTGTGTTGGGGTACGCCCCATTGGGTGTTGCCGACGAGGCTCGCATCGGCATCTTGGCGCACGTGTTTGTCGAGCCAGGTGTAGCTGCCGCTGATGCCCCAGGCGGGGGTGATGTCGCCTTGCAATTCCACTTCCAGCCCGCGTGTGCGCACTTTGCCGAACTGGCTTTTATCGTAGGTGACCGGGTCGTAGACGGTGACGTGTTTCTGGTCGATATTGAACCAAGCGGCGCTCAGCAGCATTTTATCGTTGGGCTGGTATTTGATACCGGCTTCGTATTGGGCGGCGGTGGTGGGCTGGAGCGCTTTGCCCTCTGCATCGGCGCCGGTTTCGGGCAGGAAAGAAGTGCTGTAGCTGATATAGGGGTGGATGCCGTTTTCAAAGCGGTAGAGCGCACCGGCGCGCCAGCTGAAACGGCCGTCGGTTTGCTTGAGGCTGCTTTGCCTGAACGCATCGTCATTGCTCATGCGGGCGCGGTCGTAACGGCCGCCGAGCAGGAAATGCCAGCGCCCGTAGCGGATTTGGTCTTGCAGATAGAGGCCGAGTTGGCGCACGCGGCTGGATTCGTCGTTGCTCAGCGCGGGGGCGTCGATGGGCACGCCGTAAACGGGGTTTTGCCAGTCGATGCTCGGGGTGTCGCCAAGATGGCCGATAAAATCATAGCGGCGGTTGAGGTAGTCTATGCCGAAAAGCACATTGTGGTGGGCGTTCGGCTGCCATTCGAGGCGGGTATCGGCTTGGAAATCGCGGTATTGTTCATCGAAAATCCGTGCTTTGCGCACCAAATCGCTGCCGCTGTCGGCATACCAGACAATCAGCGAACGCAGATAGTTGTCGTAATGGCCGTAGCGCACGTTTTGGTGGAGGCTGAGCGTGTTGTTGAAGCGGTGTTGCAATTGGTAGCCCAATTGGATTTTGGTGTTATTCAAATCGTGATAGCCGGGGTCGCCGCTGAAAAAATCCAATGGAATGCGTGCGCCATTTACTGGATAAAGCGTGCCGGTGCTGGTGAGGAAGTTGCGGTCGCCCGCTTCGGGTTGGCGCTCGTAAAAGCCTTTGAGGGTGAGGGTGGTGTTTTCGTCGGGCGTCCAGGTAAGCGAAGGGGCGAGGGTGAGGCCGCGCTGGCGGGAGGGTTTGCCGGCCTGCCAGTTGACCTGTTTAACATCGGCAACAACGCGGTAGGCGATTTCGGGGTTGAGCTCGCGGTCGATATCCAAGCCCACTTCGGCGCGGCTGCCGCTGCCGGTTTTGAAGATGATTTCGTTTTCATTGCTGCCGGTGGGCGCTTTGGTAATCAGGTTGACCAGCCCGCCGGGGTTGGCCTGGCCGTAGAGCACGGAAGCCGGGCCTTTGATGATTTCGATGCGGTCGATGGCATAGGGGGTGATTTCCAGCGAAGGGTGGTAGCTCAGGCCGTCCCAATAAGTGGGCAGCGCACGCCGTCGCTTTTGCTGCCGATGCCGCGCACCGACATTTCCATATGGGTATTTTCGCCGCGATAGCCGCCGGAAGCGCCGCTGGTGTAGGCCAGCGTTTCGGAGATATCCTGCGGCTCGCGCTCGTCGAGCTGGCGGCGGGTGACGATGCTCACCGATTGCGCGGTTTCAGCCACCGGTGTGGCGGATTTGGTAGCGCCGCTGCCGCTATCGTTCAGATAATCATAGCGGGCGGCATTGCGGGTGGCGCTTACGGTTACGGCATCCAGCTCGACTGTGTTGTCGGCTGCGTTGGCAAAACCGGCAAGCAGCGCAGACGCAATCAGCGTCAACCGGCAAACGGGGCGTGCGAAGTTCATAGATTTCCCTTGTGGATTGATAACGATTATCACATAATTATGGCACGCGCTTGGGCGTACAACCGGAATAATCCGCAGCCTTACCCCCACTGAAACCGAATTTTGAAATGATTGCCAGCCAAAGTATCTTCACCAGCGGCCAACACGGCCAAATCGACACCTTCAGCCTCGGTCACGGACTAAAACTGAAACAGGCGCTGCTGCATACCGAAGCGCCGACTTTGTGCGAGCATGCGGGTTGCTTCGACACCGATTTGCGCATGGTGTTTGTGCTGGAAGGGCAAACCCATCTGCAATTTGGCGGGCGCAACATCGAATTAAGCGCCGGTACCGCGCGCGCCGGGGTGTTTTTGCCGATTAACGAGCCTGAAAAAGGGCGTAAAATTTTTTACCTCGGCCGCCAACACGAGCTGGTGTTGTTTTGCAGCAGCATGTGGCTGGAGGCATCGGGCTGCCCGCCGGGCTTGATGCGCATCATCCGGCACGCGCATCTGGCGCCGCATTATTTCGCGCTCACGCCCGCGATTCATGCGCAGCTTTTAAAACTGCAGCAAAGTTGGCGTCTGCCCGAAAGCTGGCGCAATCTGCACCAGCAGGCGCAATCGATTGCGCTGGTGGCTGAGGTGTTGCAGGCAATATTTCCCGATGGCTGGCAAGATGGCGGCGGCAATACGCAGCGCGACAAGCGTTTGCAAAAGCTGCTGGCGCTTTTGCGCGAACCCGGCACCGAGCAACACACGCTGGAAGAATTGGCGTATTTATGCCACAGCAATCCCACCACCTTGCAGGCGGATTTTCAGACGGCCTATGGCGTGAGCATCGCCCGCTATCGGCGCGAGTACCGGCTTTCTCTGGCGCGCGATGCCTTGCTCGGTCATGCCAGCGTGGCCGAGGCGGCGCTGTTGGCGGGTTATAGCAACCCGGAATGCTTCAGCAAGGCGTTTAAACGCCACTTCGGCAAAAGCCCGAGCCGCTATTGAATCCGGGCAGGCTGCGCTGCGCCCAAACAGCCCGGCGCGGCGATTCCTGCTACAATCTGATTTTTCGGCCCGCATCGAAATTGCCCCATGAGAACGCCGCCAATCAACCCCAAAATCATCGCCACGCTGCCGGTGTTCGTCAGCGTGTTTATTGCTGCCGTGCTGGTGTGGTATTTCAATCTGCCCAAGCTGTCTATGCCGTTGGTGCTCGGGATTATTGCGGGCGGGCTGGTGGATTTGGACAACGGGCTCACAGGCCGTCTGAAAAACATTGTGTTCACCGTGACCGCGTTTGCCGCTGCTTCGCTGTCGGTGCAGCTTACTTTGGGCAAGGGCATGCCGTTTGTGCTGGTGATGACGGCGCTCACCTTCTTTTTCACCCTGATTGGCGCGGTGGGCGTGCGCTACCGCACGATTGCATTCGGCACGCTGGCGGTGGCCACCTACACCACGCTCACCTACACGCCTGACATTCCCTGGTTTATCAATCCGCTGCTGATTCTCTGCGGCACGGTGCTCTACAGCAGCATTACGTTGGCGATGCACATCATTTTTCCGCACCGGCCGGTGCAGGAAAGCATGGCCGATGCGTTTGCGGCTTTGGGCGGCTATTTCGATGCCAAAGCGGCTTTTTTCGACCCCGACGAGGCGCACATGCTCGGGCAGCAGCAGATTACGCTGGCGATGAAAAACAGCGGTGTCATCAGCGCGTTTAACGTCTGCCGCAATGCGCTTTTCTACCGCATGCGCGGCCAACACCGCCACCCGCGCACCACCCGCATGCTGCGCTTTTACTTCACTGCTCAGGATATCCACGAACGCATCAGCTCGGCGCACGTCGATTACCGCGAGCTGGCGGAAAAGCTGAAAAACACCGACCTGATTTTCCGCATCCAGCGCCTGCTCGAATTGCAGGGGCAGGCCTGCCGTGATGTGGCCGAAAGCCTGCGTTTGGGCAGACCTTATGTTTACGGCGAGCGGCTGGAGCGAGCGGTGGCGGGCAGCCGCCAGTCGCTCAAGCTGTATGCGCAAACGCATCAGGGCGCGGAAGTGCATGCGCTGCAACGGCTGTTGGAAAACCTCGGCAGCGTCGATTACCAGCTGCGCCACATTGAAAAAGGCAGCGATGCCGAGCCCGACGGCCATTCCGAGCAAACCCGAATCGCCTCGCAGGAAGGCCGCGGCCTCAAGCAGGTGTGGCCTGCGGTGAAGAGCCAGCTCAATTTCGAATCGGCGGTGTTCCGCCACACGGTGCGGCTGGCGATTGTGGTGTTTGTATGCTGTATGATTGTGGAAATGCTCCACCTCAAGCTTGGCTATTGGATTTTGCTCACGGCGCTGTTTGTGTGCCAGCCCAACTATTCGGCCACCAAAAGCCGCGTGGTGCAGCGCATTGCGGGCACCGTGCTCGGCGTGGTGGTGGGCTCGCTGGTGCCGTATTTCACGCCTTCGGTGGAAACCAAATTGTGGATTGTGATGGCTTCGACCACGCTGTTTTTCTTTTTCCGCACCAATAAATACAGCTTCTCCACTTTCTTCATCACCATTCAGGCACTCACCAGCTTTTCACTGGCCGGGCTGGACGTGTATGCCGCCATGCCTTTCCGCATCATCGACACCGTCATCGGCGCGGCCATCGCTTGGGTGGCCGTGTCTTATTTATGGCCGGATTGGCGCTATCTCACGCTGGAGCGCACCGCCGGGCAGGCCATCGGCCAGAGCGGCGTTTATCTGCGCCACATCCTCGGCCAGCTGCAACACGGCGGCAGCGACGATGTGGCCTACCGCAGCGTGCGCCGTCAAACCCACGAGCGCGCCGCCGCCCTCGGCAGCACCCTTTCCGACATGAGCAGCGAGCCGAAAAAATACGCCGATAAATTGGTCGACGGCTTCAATCTGCTGAAAACCGACTATGCGCTGATTGGCTATATTTCCGCGCTGGGCGCTTACCGCAACCACATGGCCGCCGATGCGTCTGATGCGTTTAACGACGGCTTTTACCGCACCGCCTACCGCGTGGCCGATGTGCTCGAAAACATCGCCGCGCCCGATGCCGAAGTCTTTCAGACGGCCTTGCAGCAAGTGCAGGCCGATTTGGACGCGCTGCATGCCGAAATCGGCGATTACCGTCAAAACAGCGTGTTGTGGCAGCAATTGAGCCTGATTGTGCGCCAACTCGAACCCAGCTATCAAGCCCTGCACGGCAGCGGGGAAATGACGGCGCAAACCGCAGCGGCATAGGGTTCGGCGCTTGGGTAAAGGGGATTGTTTCTTATAGTGGATTAGGTTGAATCGAGACAAGACGAGCCAACACTATACACAAGGCCGTCTGAAACGTTTGGCTGATGGACATCAATCCGTCAGCATCGTTTCAGACGGCCTTTTCCTTGCGTGCCCATCAGGCGTAAACTGATGATGCTATAGTGGATTAGATTTGAATCAGGACAAGGCGGGGAGCCGCAGACAGTACACCTAGTACGGCAAGGCGAGCCAACGCTGTACTGGTTCAAATCTAATCCACTATATAACCACTTTCCAAGGAGTTGTGATGAAGCCTCTATTGCCCGCCTTATTGCTCCCGCTGCTGCTGGCCGCCTGCCAAAGCAGCGCCCCCGCCAACCCGCCCGCCACTCAGCCGCAGCCGCACCCCGCGCTCAGCCGGTGCGGCCAACGCATTTGCACCATGCAATACGAGCCGGTGTGCGCCACCATTGTTGAAAACGGCCGCACGCGCGAGCAGACGTTTAGCAACAGCTGCATGGTGTGCACCGATTTCGGCAAGATTACCGCCACCCGCAAAGGCGCGTGTGAAAGCCTGGATTACCGTTAATCCGCTTGTCGGCCTGTGTAAAGCATAAATCATTTCATCGGCATGTTCAGACGGCCTGCCTGAATGCCGCTTAAAAAAAGCCCCGCACGGCATCTGCCGCCGCCGGGGCTTTTTTTACAACTGCATCAATTGATTACCCGAAAAGCATGTTGAGATGCCAAGCCGTCTGAAATAATCACGCGCTATTCACAATCACGATAATTACCTAAATTACAAAAGTTAAGCCCGTGCCAAATCAGGTAATCCCGGCAACCTTGCCCTTGCGCCGCTGTCTATCAGTCACGATACTTTATCGCACGGCAGACGCCACAGCGCGGCTGCCACCCCCTTTATCCTGATAGGAGCAGTAAAAATGAAAAAAGCTTTGTTGACTGTTTTGGTTTTGGGTTCCGCTGCCGCCGCGACGGCTGCGCCGCTGTCTACCACCTTCACCGGCCCTGCGGTTGAATTGGGCGCGGGCGTGAGCAAAACCGATGTCAAAAACCACAATTGGGATGAAAAAGGCAAAGCCGACCTCGCCATCCGCGGTAACTACAACTTCGATTACGGCCAAAACTGGATCGGCGGCGTGGAAGCGGCCTACAAACCGCTCAGCCGCACCGTCGGCAGCAGCGACAACGGCGATTTGAAACAGAGATACGACTTGTCGGCCTCTTATATCCAAGGCTACCGCGTAGCGCCCGATGCCATGGTTTACGGCAAAGTCGGCTACCACTACGGCCGCTTTGACAATGAAACCACCAACACCGAATTCGGTGCCAACGGCTTGGGCTACGGCCTTGGCGCGAAATACGCGGTAACGCCGAATGTGGAAGTCGGCGCGGAATGGGAGCAGGTGCGCTATAAAGACGGCGACGACAAAGCCACCAACAACAGCTATATGGCCACCGTCGGCTACCGCTTCTGATTCCCTTTTATACCTTCTCTATCCTTGACCGGCTCTTCTCGAGCCGGTTTTTTTATGACGGCGCGGCGGGCGGTAAGCGAGCAAGTACACTAAAAATTTGCTGTGAGGCGGCGGGCAAATCCTTTTATGATGCCGTCTGAAGCCGATAAAAAGCGTTTGCAAAAGCGCATCCGAACCAAGGAGAAAATATGCGTATCGAAAACAAGATGTACCGCAGTTTAGGCCGTCTGAACAAGCTGCCTGCCGCATGGCGCGAGCCGGTGCAAACCCGTTTGATGGGGCGCTTCGTGCCGTTTTTAGCCACCGCCGGCCTGCGCTTCGAACACATCAGCCGCGAAACCGTGCGCGTGAGCCTGCGCAACCGCCGCCCGGTGCAAAACCACATCAAAGGCATCCACGCCTGCGCCACCGCGCTCTTGGCCGAAACCGCTACCGGCTTTGCCGTGCAGATGAATATTCCCGACGACAAGCTGATTCTGCTCAAATCCATGCACATCCAATACACCAAACGCGCCGAGGGCAATCTGTATGCCGTCGCCCGCATCAGCGACGACATGGCCGCCCGCCTGCAAACCGAAGAACGCGGCAACTTCAGCGTGCCCTGCGAAGTGGGCGACGAGAGCGGCGAAGCGCCGGTGGTGGTGGAAATGGTGTGGGCGTGGGTAACGAAGAAACCGGCAGATGCGGCTTGAGTTTGATGAGGTTGGTCGGTATAATTGTTGGAAATTCAAAGTGTTGTGATGATTGAAATAATAAGATGAATTTAATACCACAGCATTTGCTTCTCTTTTTTAAATCCATTTAAAGGCCGTCTGAAAGGGCTTTCAGACGGCCTTTGATATCAGGCTGGCGTAGGATGGGTGTCAACCCATCATTTCAAGCAGCGCAACAGTTTTGATGGGGTGACCCCCATCCTACCTGCGGTCAAAGCATCACATTTAATAGGTTAATAAAGGCCGTCTGAAAGGCTTTCAGACGGCCTTTGATCAGGCCGACGTAGGATGGGTGTCAGCCCATCATTTCAAGCAGCGCAACAGTTTTGATGGGGTAACCCCCATCCTACCCGCTACCCGTGACTAAAGCATCACATTCTATAGGTTCAATAAAAGGCCGTCTGAATGCGATATTCATACGTTTCAGACGGCCTCTGTTTCTTATTAAAGCGGTTTACAAAATCTCCACCGCAAAATCCGCCAGCCGCGAGCGTTCGCCCTGTTGCAGGGTGATGTGGCCGAAGT
>CAYVIS010000015.1:7383-21471 GCA_964451565.1 uncultured Neisseria sp. | reverse complement strand
CGGCGGTGAAGCTCTCGAAAGTGTGCAACGATTTACGCCTGCTCTCTTCCGGCCCACGCGCGGGCTTGAACGAAATCAATCTGCCGCAGATGCAGGCAGGCTCTTCGATTATGCCGGCGAAAGTGAATCCGGTGATTCCCGAAGTGGTGAACCAGGTGTGTTATAAAGTTATCGGCAACGACACCACCGTCACCTTTGCTGCCGAAGCGGGGCAATTGCAACTCAACGTGATGGAGCCGGTAATCGGACAGGCCATGTTTGAAAGCATTTCGCTTTTGGGCAACGCCTGCCTCAATCTCGAAGAAAAATGCGTGCGCGGCATCACGGTAAACCGCGAAGTATGCGAGCATTATGTGTTTCATTCCATCGGCTTGGTCACCTATCTCAACCCGTTTATCGGCCACCATAACGGCGACGTCGTCGGCAAAATCTGCGCCCAAACCGGCAAAAGCGTGCGCGAAGTGGTGTTGGAACAAGGCTTGCTGAGCGAGGCCGAGTTGGAGGATATTTTGTCGCCGCAAAATCTGATGCACCCGGAATATAAGGCGAAGCGGTTTAATATAGAGGCGGCGGATATATAGCCGTTAAGCATGAAGCCGGGCAACCGAGCCTGCTGAAACCGTTCATTGCCGATGTGGGTTTTGGTCAGGGGCGCTTACCCAGTCTGTTTGGCCATTGCGTGCACAATCGCTTGTAAGGCATGCCCACAACGTTATTGCCAAGCTTAACCCGATAATCCGAACAGTCAGATTATTGGCATCCCCAAAGTTTTCAGACGGCCTCAAACTGGATTGCTAGGTCAAGCCCGGCAATGACGTGGTGGGAAAGACTATAAATGCATAATTGAATTGCGTATTATCACAAAGGCCGTCTGAACGCACTTGGGTTTCAGACGGCCTGATGCTGATGTTCATCGAATACTCTTTTATCGCACCGGCACGGGCTATTGGACTTTTCTGCTTCACTGCCAAGCTTAACCCGACGATCCGGCTAGTCGGATGACTGAAATCCTCAATCTTTTCAGACGGCCTCAGACTGGATTGCCGGGTCAAACCCGGCAATGACGTGGCAGAAATCGCTACAAATGGAGATTGGATGATCTCAGTATCGCAAAGACCGTCTGAAAGCATTCGGGTTTCAGACGGCCTAATCCTTTTTAACCGCTCAACATGCGCTTCCCCAAAAACAAAACCCCGCTTCCTCACGGAAACGGGGTTTTTCAAGCCGTCTGAAATCAAGACAGTTTGCCGTGGCATTGCTTGTATTTCAGGCCGCTGCCGCAGGGGCACGGGTCGTTGCGGTGTATCATTTGGCCTTTTTGCGCCAATACTTCGGGGCTGAAATCGTTGCCGGTGGGGTCGAACGCTTCGGTCACCAAATCGTTGCGTGATTCGCCGAGCACATCTTCCATCGCCGGTGCGCCGGAATGCACGGCCTGCATTACTGCCGGCTCTTGCGGTTCGGTTTCGGCCACGATGTCTTCGTTGCGTTCGATTTGTACCGACACCAGCAAAGAGGCGACATTACGTTTGATGTTGGCCCACAGGTTTTCAAACATCGCAAACGCTTCGCGCTTGTATTCCTGCTTGGGATTTTTCTGGGCGTAGCTGCGCAGATGGATGCCTTGGCGCAGATAGTCCATCGCGGCCAAATGTTCGCGCCAGTTGCTGTCAATCACTTGCAGCATCACATTGCGCTCGAAACCGTTCATGGTCTGCTGGCCGACGATTTCGGTTTTTTCGCTGTATTCGTTTTCAACCTGCTCAATCAGGCGCGCTTTGACGTCTTGATTATCGAGCGTGTTGTTCTCTTTCAGCCAGCCGCGCACATCAGCCTGAATGCGGAATTCGCTGGCCAGTTGCGCCTCGAGCGTCGGCAGATCCCATTGTTCTTCCATGCTGTCGGGCGGCATGAATTCGTCAACCAAATCACCCACCACTTCTTCACGGATGTCTTTGGCCAATTCACCGACATCCTGATTCATCAGAATATCGTTGCGCTGGTGGTAAATCACTTTACGCTGTTCGTTGGCCACATCATCGTATTCCAATACCTGCTTACGCATATCGAAGTTGCGGCCTTCCACTTTGCGTTGCGCACCTTCGATTTGGCGGGTGAGCAAGCCGTGTTCGATGGCGACGCCGCGTTCGGGGGCGAGACGGTTGAGGATGGCGGCGGCACGGTCAAGCGCAAACAGGCGCAACAGCGGGTCTTCAAACGAAAGGTAGAAGCGGCTGGAGCCGGGGTCGCCCTGACGACCGGCACGACCGCGCAATTGGTTGTCAATGCGGCGGCTTTCGTGGCGCTCGGTGCCGATGATGTGCAAACCGCCTGCAGCCAGCACTTTTTCATGCTCGGCTTCCCAGCCGTTTTCCAGCGCGGCAATGCGGGCGGTTTTTTCCTCATCGCTCAGGTTTTCGTCGGCCTGAATGGCATGGCTTTGGTGTTGCACATTGCCGCCGAGCACGATGTCGGTACCGCGGCCGGCCATATTGGTGGCGACGGTAATCATGCCCGCTTTACCCGCCTGCGCCACAATCAGCGCTTCGCGTTCGTGTTCTTTGGCGTTCAACACATTGTGCGGCAGGCCTTCTTGATTCAGCAGATGCGACACCAATTCGGAGTTTTCGATGCTGGTGGTGCCCACCAATACGGGCTGCCCGGCCTCATGGCATTTTTTGATGTCGGCCACCACGGCTTCGTATTTTTCTTCGGCGGTACGGAAAATCTGGTCGTTGGCGTCTTTGCGCTGCATCGGGCGGTTGGTGGGGATAATCACCGTTTCGAGGCCGTAAATGCTTTGGAACTCAAACGCCTCGGTGTCGGCAGTACCGGTCATGCCCGACAGTTTTTCATACAGGCGGAAGTAGTTTTGGAAGGTAATCGAAGCGAGGGTTTGGTTTTCGCGCTTGATTTCCACGCCTTCTTTGGCCTCTACCGCCTGGTGCAAGCCTTCCGACCAACGGCGGCCTGCCATCAGACGGCCTGTGAATTCATCGACAATCACAATCTCGCCGTCTTGAATCACATAATGCTGGTCTTTGTGGAACAGGCTGTGCGCACGCAAAGCAGCCATCAAGTGGTGCATCAGCATGATGTTGCCGGTGGAATAAAGCGAATCGCCCTCTTGCAACAAACCCATTTCGGCCAAAATACTTTCGGCGTGTTCATGGCCTGCTTCACTCAGCATCACGGTATGGGCTTTTTCATCCACCCAGTAATCGCCCTCGCCCTCTTCTTCCTGTTGGCGCACGAGCTGCGCGGGCACGGTATTCATCACTTGATAAAGCTGCACATTATCATCGGCCTGACCGGAGATAATCAGCGGTGTGCGCGCTTCGTCAATCAGAATCGAATCCACCTCGTCGACCACGGCAAAGTTGAGCGCGCGCTGCACTTTGTCGTATTGGTCGGTCACCATATTATCGCGCAGATAGTCGAAGCCGAATTCGTTATTGGTGCCGTAGGTGATGTCGGCATTGTAGGCGGTTTGGCGGTAAAACGGCTCCAAATCGGCCACAATCACGCCCACGCTCAGGCCGAGGAAGTTATACAGCGGCTCCATAATGCCGGCATCGCGGCTGGCAAGGTAATCGTTGACGGTCACCACGTGCACGCCGTTACCGGCCAGCGCATTCAGATACACCGGCAGCGTCCCCACCAGCGTTTTGCCCTCACCGGTGCGCATCTCGGCGATTTTGCCGTCGTGCAGCACCATGCCGCCGATTAGCTGCACGTCAAAATGGCGCATCCCCAGCACGCGGCGGCTGGCTTCACGGCACACCGCAAACGCTTCTTCGAGGATGTCGTCAAGCGTGGCACCATCGGTCAAGCGCTGCTTGAATTCGGCGGTTTTGGCCTGCAAAGCCTCATCGCTCAAGGCTTGCATTTCTTCTTCACGGGCGTTGATTTTGGCAACGGTTTTACGGTATTGTTTGAGCAGACGGTCATTACGGCTGCCGAATACTTTTTTGGCTAAATTGGTAAGCATGAATAGGGTTTCCTGCGCCTGAATAAAATGATGAGGCAATTAACCCCAGATTCTAACACAAGCCGTTTAATAAAGTTACAATGCCGTCTGAAATAGCGGCAGATTCGCCGATTTCAATATGCCATTTCCACAAACTCACAAGGCCGTCTGAAATGAATCTGGATCAATTGGGCAAACGCGACCACCGCCTCACCGGGCTTTTGCAGCAATCGCAGCAATGGCGGCGGCTGGATGCGCAAGTGAAACAGATTCTGCCCGCCAATCTGCGCGCGCATTTCCAAGTAGCCTGCATCGAAGAAGGCTGCCTGGTTTTGCTGGCCGCCAACAATATGGCCGCCTCGCGCCTGCGCATGATTGCCCCCGGCCTGCTGCCGCAACTGCAAACGCTCGACCGCCGCATCAGCCAAGTGCGCGCCAAAATCCTGCCCAAGCCGCCCGAGCAGCCGCGCCAAAACCGCCTGCGCATGAGCGATGCCGCGCTGGAAGCGCTGAGCGATTCCGCCGAACGTCTGCAACACCACCCCGAACTGGCCGAAGCGCTGCAACAACTGGTCCGGCACCAGCAAAAATAGCCCCACAGCCATTTTGCCCGACAGATTGATAACTTATTCATCATTAACGTGAACTATTTCAGACGGCTGCGTTCCAATGTAGAATAAGCATGTTGTGTCAACGCGGGTAAAATTCTGTATTGAATTTGATGTAAAACAATATCTTTTCAGAAATTTAGTTGTATACTGAAAAACGTTTCGTTTTTGGCTGGCGATTCTATAATATTACAGCCGAAGTTCCCAACCATCATAAGGAGTATATCTGCATGAAAGCTTATTTAGCCCTGATTTCTGCCGCCGCCCTCAGCCTCGCTGCCTGCTCGCAAGAGCCCGCACAGCAAGCCGCTCCGGCTGCTCCCGCCAGCGCGCCCGCAGCTGAAGTAACTGCCAGCGAAGCCGCTCCGGCCGCATCCGAAGCCGCACCCGCCGCTTCTGAAGCCGCACCTGCTGCCGCCGCAACCGATGCAGCCTGCTCTACTGTTGTCGAATCTGACGACGCCATGAAATTCAACGTGTCCGACATCAACATCAGCAAAGCCTGCTCACAATTCACCATCACCCTGAAACACGTGGGCAAAATGCCGAAAGCAGCCATGGGTCACAACATCGTGATTACCAAAACTGAAGACGTAGACGCCGTAGACAAAGAAGGCGCGGCTGAAGGCGTGGACAAAGACTTCGTGAAAGCCGACGATCCCCGCGTCGTTGCCCACACCAAACTGATCGGCGGCGGCGAAGAAACTTCTGTCACCATCGACACCAGCAAATTTGCAGCCGGCAACAAATACGAATTCTTCTGCTCGTTCCCCGGCCACATCGCTATGATGCGCGGCAACGTGAATCTGGTAGACTGATTCAGCGCAACCGTTCCACAGCCTGCATTCGTGCAGGCTGTTTTTGTTGTCGCACGAGCAGCATATGATGGAGGCCGTCTGAACAAACCGATATTCAGACGGCCTGATATTGATCATCAACCTATCGCCGATATAGTGGATTAGATTTGAACCAGTACAGCGTTGGCTCGCCTTGCCGTACTAGGTGTACTGTCTGCGGCTCCCCGCCTTGTCCTGATTCAAATCTAATCCACTATAAAATCAGCGCGCCTCAATACAGCCTTTACAATACGACGCATTCAGCATCAAAATAACCAACCGCCAACTCAAGCCGTCTGAAAGCACACCATGCAACTGAGCGAAATCGTTTACTACCCCGTCAAATCCATGCGCGGCATCAACGCCGAAACCGCCCTTATCCGCCCCGAAGGCCTGCCGCACGACCGCGAATGGCTGCTCACCAAGCCCGACGGCCAATTCATCACCGCCCGTAAATTCCCGCAAATGCTGCTGTGGGAAGCCATCCCCGTTGCAGACGGCCTCAAACTCACCGCCCCCGACGGCGACAGCCGCACCGCCCTCATCAGCGACTTCACCCAAAACACCGGCGTCACCGTATGGGACGACTCCTTTACCGCATACCGCAGCCCAGCCACCGAATTAGACGATTGGCTGAGCCAAAAGCTCGACACCCCCTGCCGCCTGCATTATTTGGGTGCAGACAGCCGCCGCCTGCTCGATTACTCGCAAACGCCGCTCTCTTTCGCCGACGGCGCCCCCTATCTGCTCGCCAACAGCGCCTCCCTTGCCGCACTCAACGCAAAACTGGCCGAACCGGTGGAAATGCGCCGTTTCCGCGCCAACCTGGTGATTGACACCGACACGCCTTGGGCAGAAACCGAATGGCGGCGCATCCGCATCGGCACAGTAGAATTCGAGTTATTCAAACCCTGCATCCGCTGCGTCATGACCACCGTCGATTTGAACACCGGCAAAAAACACCCCACCCAACAACCCCTCAAAACCCTTGCCTACGACCACAAAGCCATCTTCGGCATAAATATGGTTGCCCTAAACAGCGGCACAGTCAGCCTGCATGACGAAGTAAGCGTGCTCGCCGTAAAGTAACCAATGGCCGTCTGAAACAGCCTGTTCAAACCAAATCCATAAATAATTGTATTTAAATTCAACTTTTTGATATTTAATCAAAAAACAATCTCCACAGGCCGTCTGAATGCTTTCAGACGGCCTTGTCTGATTTCGGCAACAAAAATATAAAAATTATTACCATTATCTTACGAACTTTAATTTCACAGTTGCATTAATAAATAATATTTATTAGCATTACGAAAATTAAAATATGAATAGTTCTCTACTGATTCAAACTAAGACCTAAAACAAAAACCGACTGAATGCACGCCCTCCGACAGCCGCCACCTGTCATTACTTTCCCGACAGACGATTACCCCACGCCACGCTTCATCCAAACAAGCTTATCGAGAATTACCATTATGAAACCCAAAGCCCTCATCTTAGCCTTACTGCCTGTATTTTCCGGCGCTTACGCAGCAGACAGCGCCAACACGCCCGACAACGCCCGACAAGTGGAAATGAATACGCTGGTCGTCACCGCACCGTTTGCCCAAAAAATGGGCACTCAGCGAATTACCCAGCAACAGATTCAAGACCGCGTTACCGGCAACGGCACCATCAGCGAATTGCTCAAAAGCAACCTGAATGTGCAATTCTCCAACACCGACGGCAACTCCAATACGCCTGGTGAAATCGCCCCGGAAAATGTATCCTTCCACGGCGAAAAATTCTATAACAATAATTGGATGATTGACGGCATGTCCAACAACGACACCGTCAACCCCGGTGCCGACAAAGGCGCCATCGCCACCAGCGACCCCGACGGCTCCAGCCCGTTCGACCTGCCCGCCGGCGGCACTCAGTCTTTCTGGATTAATTCCGGCATTATCGACCGCGTTGATGTGTACGACAGCAATATCTCTGCCAAATACGGCCAATTCACCGGCGGCGTGATCGATGCCAAACTGAAAGACCCCGACCCCGAAAAAGCTTTCGGCGATATCTCCTACCGCACCACCCGTTCCAGCTGGGTGAAATACCATATTGAAGATGACGAGTTTTACAATGCAGAAAACCTCACAGACCAGCCCAAATTCACCAAACATATTTATTCAATCAACATCAACCAACCCTTAAACAAGCAGGCCGCACTGCTGTTTTCCTACAACCGTACCCAATCGACCATTCCCTACCACCACAGCTATATGCACGACTGGTCCAATCAAAAGCGCCTGTCGGAAACCTATCTGCTCAAAGGCTTATACAATTTGGCCGACGGCGACAAGCTGAAATTCACCGCCATGTATTCGCCGCACGAATCCACTTATGTAAAACCCAACACCCAAAATGGCGCTTTTACCAATAACGGCGGCGGCATACGCTTCAACGGCGAATGGGTTCATCTGTTCGAAAATGGTGACGTCACCACTTATCTGGGCTACAAAGAAACCCAAAACAAAATCAAACACGGCGGCAGCAATTATTACAGCTGGTACAACCGCAACAGCGATTTCGACTGGTGCTCCAACGCCAACTGTTCACTGGCCTATGATGGTGGTTACGGTAATTTCGAAACCGGCAACCGCACTTGGACTGCCAAGCAAGATTACCGCATCGACCCGATGACTTGGGGCAACAGCCAACACACCATGGCTTTCGGTTGGCAGGCAGATTTGGCCAAAGCTTGGTACCGCCGCGCCCAAAATACCTATGCCTATGCCGGCAGCGCCACCAATATCACCCTCGACAGCAACACCGCTTGCGCCAGTGGCGATGACGCCTGCTTGGACAACAGCTATTACTACACCCGCCGTATTGCTTATTACGCCAAAAACACCAGCGTAAGCAACAGCCATTATGCAGCCTATTTTGAAGATAAAATCGATTGGGGAAAATGGCAATTCACTCCCGGCATACGCATCGATTACGACCGTTTCCTGAAAAATACCAATGTCTCTCCGCGACTCACCGCTTCTTATGATGTGTTCGGCAACGAAAACACGCAGATTTTTGGTGGCCTGAACCGCTATTACGCCGCCAGTATGTTGGCCTACAAGCTGCGCGAAGCCACAGGCGGCCAAGCCACCGAAACCCGCGCCGACAACAACAGCGACTGGGTAGAAGGCACCGAAACCACCAGCAGCACCCGCCGTTATCTGCATAAAGACGGCCTCAAAACGCCGTACAGCGACGAAATCAACCTCGGCATCGAACAACGCTGGGGCAACAGCCTGTGGACGGCAAAATGGGTACAACGCCACGGTAAAAACCAATTCGGCCGCGACACCACCACGGTTGACGGCACCGCCTACCGCGTACTCAACAATGAAGGCTTCAGCCAGAGCAACACTTTCTCACTCGAAGGCCAAACCATGGCGCCTTGGAAATTCAAGTATGCCGAAATCCGCATCAAAGGGGGGCTGAACTACGCACGTAAAAAATCCAACTCCGACACCTATGAAGACTCGCTGACAGAGGACGTTCTTGATGACAGAATTATCGTCAACGGCAAACTGAAAGGCATCAACGACAAGCCGGAAACCGAATACAACACGCCGTGGCGGCTTTATACCGACATTGTTACCCGTTTCCCGCGCTGGAACCTGACTTGGACCAATACGTTCAACTACACCGCCGGTTATACCGCCTGGGATACCAGCACGGTAAACTGCGCCACCGACAATCATTCCGCTTGCGGCAGCTATACCGGTACTGCCACCGAATACAACAAACTGAAATTTGCCAACGCATTCACCCTCGACTGGCACTTCAGCTACGACATCCCGATGGGACGCAACAAAAAGCTGACGTTTAACGCCGACATCCACAACGTGCTCGACCGTACCATCAAAACCAAGAAAAACAGCTCCAGTAGCGGCAACAGCAACAATGTCGTCTACAAACTCGGCCGTCAATTCTGGCTGGGCGCACGCTACAGCTGGTAAACCGGCAAGCTTTCAGACGGCCTCAAATGATTGAGGCCGTCTGAAGCACTACTCATAAACACACAAACCCGCTTCACAAGAAACCGCCTTATGAATCCTTACTTTATTCTGCCCATTGCCGCACTTGTTGCGGCTGCACCCGCGTTTGCCCTCAACACATTCAGCGAAGGCCGCCTCGACAACGGCTTGCGTTATCTGCTGCTGCACACGCCGTCCGAACCCGGCCGTATCGAAATCCGCCTGCAAGTCAACGCAGGCGCCAGCGATGAAAACGCCGGCGAAACCGGCGCGGCGCATATGGTCGAGCATATGGTGTTCCGCGCCGCACCCGGCTTTGCCCAAGGCATCGGCGATACCCTGATGGCACAAGGCTGGCAGCGCGGCCGCCATTTCAATGCCATGACCAACTACGAGCGCACGCTGTATCTGTTCAGCCCGCCCAAAGGTATCGCGCAGGCCGAAACTGCTTTGCAGGCACTCGCCGCCATGCTCGACCGCCCCGATTTCGCCGTCGCCGACTGGCAGCAGGAGCAGCAGATTATTTTGGCCGAATGGCGCAACGGCAGAGGCGTCAACGAACGCATGAACCGCCAGCGCACCGCCGCCATCCGCAGCGGCAGCCGCCAAGCGCGCTATGGCATCATCGGCACGCCTGAGGGCATCGCCGGCATGAGCTCCGCCACATTGCAGCTTTTCCACCAACGTTGGTACCGCCCCGCCAACATGCAGCTGCTGGTTGCAGGTGATTTTAAAGATACCGAGATGTTGCCGCTGCTGCAGCGCACCTTAGGCCGTCTGAACGACCTGCCCGTGCCCGAACGCGGCGCAGGCTATTACGAGCCGCAGCTGCAATCGGACTGGCACACCGCCCAACTGCAAGACCGCGACAGCGGCGGCAGCCACATCGCCACCATCTTCCGCCTCGACGACAGCCCCAGCCGCGATTACCGCAGCATCGAAGGCACGCGCGAACGCCTGCTCGACCGTTATGCCGCCCACATCATCGCCACCCGCCTGAAAAACGAGCAAAGCCGCCTACCCAAAAGCATGGGAAACGTTACCCTGCGTAAAGCCGATATCGGCCGCCGCACCGTGGCCGTGGGCCTGTTTGCCTCCGTACCGCCCAACGGCCATGCCGAAGGGTTGAACAGCTTATTGCAGTTGCGCCAGCAAATGCTGGATCACCCGGTGCGCGATGCCGAAGTGGCCGCCTACACCGCCACCATGCGCGACATGGTTACACGCGCACAAAGCAAAACCACCCTGCCTGAGCCGTTTGGCGATGCCGTGCGCACCGTGGGTGATGCTTTCTTTGCCGACAAACCCATCCGCACCCAAGCGCAAAACGCCGCTATCGTCGGCCCCATGCTCGACAACATCAATGCCGCCGCCGTGCAGACGCGTATCGAACAATGGCTGAATGCCGATGACAAACTGGTGCAATATCAAGCCCCGTCGCTCACTCCATTAACACCGGCCGCACCCGATGCCATTGCAGACCAAGCCGCGCGCATCGCCCTTGCCGGCACGCCCGCACCACAGCCCAAAACCGAAACCGGCAGCGGCACATTTGTCGCCCAAACCGTACCCGGCCGCATCATTGCCGAACAAACCGACCGCAAGCACCAAGTCAGCTACTGGCAATTAAGCAACGGCGACCGTGTAGTGTGGTTGAAAAGCCCTGCCGCAGGCAAAAAAACCTATTTCGCCAGCCGCAGCCCCAACGGCTACCTCAACCCCGCGCTCAATCCGTGGCTGAGCCAGCTCGCTACCCAAATCGTGTGGCAATCCGGCCCGCAAGGCTGGAACAGCGAGCAGCTCGACCAATGGCGCAAACAGCAAAAAACCTCGCTAAACCAAAACCTGCAAGACAACCATTGGCAAATCAGCGGCAATGCCGAGGGCACGGCCGATTTATTGCAGCTTTACCATGCCTACCAAACCACCCCGCAAATCGGTGAAAACTACCGCGAAAGCCTGTTGCAGATGATGCGCCAGCAGGCCGTGCGCGAAAATTCCAGCCGCAGCAGCCGCGAGCAGGCCGCCATTGATTTCCGCTTTGGCCAAAATGCTTACCGGCAGCCGAGCCAAGACGATTTGGAAGCTGTAGAACCGGAAGATTTGCTGCAACAATACCAAAACCTGAGCCAAACTCCCGCCGTGCATTATCTGGTCAGCAACGAGCGCAACAGCCGTCTGAAAACCCTGGTATCACGCTATCTCGCTTTCATTCCGCGCCAAACAGCACCGGCAGACATCCAGCCCTATGCCGCCCTGCCCGGTGCCGATGTACAGCATCTGGCCGCCGGCAGCGAGCCACGCAGCGATATAAGCGCTTGGGCGTGGACAGCGCAGCCGTGGCAACCCGAAACCGCCGTGCGCACCTCACTGCTGGCCAATATCGCCGCACAACATCTGAAAGCCGAATTGCGCGATAAAGCCTTGGGCGTATACAGCCTGCGTTTCGACAGCACCTTGGATGAAAAGCTCGGCCGCATCAACAGCAACCTGCGCTTTGCCAGCGAGCCCGCCCGCGCCGATGCCTTATGGCAAAGCGCCGATCAAGTTTTGCAAACGCTGCCTGAAAACATCACCCAGGCCGAAGTAGATGCCCGGCGGGCGGAATTTATCAAAGCCGAAGCTGCCCGCATCAAATCACCCGAAACCCTGCTCAACCGCCTGATGCTGAGCGAGCGCCATTTCGGCGACGCCCGCTATTTGAGCAGCATGCACCATCTGGCCGACAGCATCACGCTCGAGCAAATGCGCCGCACCGCCCGCCTGCTGTGGCAACCGCAAAACCGTCGCGTATTGGTAATCGATCCGCAACAGCCATAACCAACACACGCCTTCCCCATGCTTGCAGAGGAAAGCGCCGACAGAATGTTATCAACCCGACACCGCCAAACAACAGACCATGAAAAAATTATTCAAACAATTCAACTGGTTTCTAAAAGACTACTGGTTCGACCGCCGCCGCTGGAGCGCCTGGCTGCTGCTGGCCGCCCTCGTCGGCCTCGGCCTCGCCGTGGTATCCATCAATGTACACATCAACGAATGGAGCAAAGGCTTTTACGACACCCTCACCGCTTTTGAAGCCGAAAAACTCTACGGCCTCATCGGCGAATACCTGATTTACATCGCCATTTTCGTGGTTTGCGCCGTATACCGCGCCTGGTTGCGCAAACTTTTGGTCATCCGCTGGCGCAGCCACCTCACCGACAAACTGACCGGCGAATGGCTGAGGAAACGCGCCTATTACCGCATGTCGCTCAACGCCCACACCGACAACCCCGACCAGCGTATCGCCGAAGACATCAACATCTTCGTATCGCGCACCATCGAGCTGTTTATCTCCCTGATTACCAACATTGCCCAGCTCTATTCCTTTCTCGTGATTCTGTGGAAACTCTCCGGCACCCACACCTTCCAACTGTTCGGCTACAGCTTCACCATTACCGGCTACCTCGTGTGGCTGGCAGTGGCCTACACCTTAATCGGCAGCATCACCACCCAAATCATCGGCCGCAAGCTGCACCGCCTCAACTACCAACAACAACGCTTCGAAGCCAACTTCCGCGCCTCGCTGCTGCGCAAACACGACAACGCCGAACAAATCGCCCTCTACGGCGGCGAAGCCAAAGAAGAAGCCGGGCTGAAGCGCGAATTTCAAGACATCATCAGCAACTGGCGCCGCCTGATGGACCGCGAGCGCAACCTCGGCTTTTTCACCACCGGCTACGACCGCTTCTCCCTCATGCTGCCCGTGCTCGCCTCCATACCGCTGTTTATGGCCAAAGCCATCACCCTCGGCGGCCTGATGCAAATCCGCAGCGCCTTCGGTGCCGTATTCAACTCCTTGAGCTGGTTCGTCTTCGCCTATACCATCCTGCCCGAATGGAGCGCCACCTTGCAGCGTATCAGCCAATTCCGCGAAAACGTCGAACACGAACAAAAACAAGACAAAGCCGTGCTCGAAGGCAGCCGCCTCACCTTCAACGGCCTCAACCTCTACACACCCGCCCGCGTACCCATGCTCAACAACATTCAAGGCAGCATCCGCCCCGGCAAATGGACGCGGCTTTCCGGCCCCAGCGGCTTGGGCAAATCCACCCTGCTGCGCACCATCGGCGGGCTGTGGTCCGATTACGACGGCCAATGGCAGCAAAATCCCGGCAGCCGCCTGCTGCTGCCGCAAAAACCCTATATCGCCCACGGCACGCTTGCCGAAGCCCTCAGCTACCCGCACGAGCCGACCGCCAGCGATGCCGCCCTGCACGAATTGCTGGAAGACATCGGCCTCGGCACCTGGAAAACGCGCCTGCACGATTCCCTTAATTGGCAGCAAACCTTATCCGCCGGCGAACAACAACGCCTCGCCCTCGCCCGCGCCCTGTTAACCCGCCCCGATTACCTCTATCTCGACGAGAGCACCAGCCACCTCGACGAAACCGCTGCCCGCGAGCTGCTCGTCCTACTGAAAGCCCGCCTGCCCGACACCACCGTATTGATGGTCAGCCATCAAGAAAGCCTGGCCGATTTCTACGACGATGTATTTGACCTGAGCCGCTTCAAAGCCGCATAACAAAAAGGCCGTCTGAAATTTTGGTTTCAGACGGCCTTTGGTTTCAGACGGCCTTTGGTTTCAGACGGCCTTTGGTTTCAGACGGCCTTTG
>CAYVIS010000015.1:0-7283 GCA_964451565.1 uncultured Neisseria sp. | reverse complement strand
GTTTCAGACGGCCTTGTAAAAAGCCCCGACAGCTTGCGCTGCGGGGCTTTTTACAAGGCTTGCCGACGGGCTTAACGTTCGCGCAGGGCCTGCTTCATGCGGGTAATCGGTTTGATCAGGTATTGGAATACGGTTTTCTCGCCGGTTTTCACGTCTACCGTAGCCACCATGCCCGGGATAATCGGCATGTCTTTGCCGTCCCGGTCTTTCAGACTGTTGCTGTCGGTTTGTACCAAAATGCGGTAATACACTTGGTTCGGGTCGAGCTTCAAATCGTTGGTGCGCGGCTGGCTGTTGTTGCTCATGGTATCGGGGCTGATGAGGGTGACTTTGCCGTCGAGGCCGCCGTAGATGGCGTAATCGTAGGCGCTGATTTTCACCACTGCGGGCAAACCGGGGCTCATAAAGGCAACGTCTTGCGGGCGGATATAGGCTTCCACCAGCAGTTTGTCATCCAACGGTACGATGGTGAGGATGTCTTGGCCGACATTCACTACGCCGCCGACGGTGTTGATTTCGATGTTTTTCACGATGCCGCGCATGGGGGCGCGAATGAGTGAGCGGTCTACCGGATCGGCGCGCATAGCCATGTTTTCTTTGGCTTGCGCCAGCTCGGACTCAGCTTGTACCAGTTCATTGTTGGCATCGGCCATGTAGCGGTTGCGGCGTTCGGAAATTTGCAGCGCCAGTTCGCTGGATTGGCGCTGCATGCGCAGCAGCTCGACTTCGGAAACCACGCCTTGCGCCACCATCGGGGCAGTGATATTGATTTCGCGGTCGAGTGTGGCTTTGCTGGTGCTCAGCCCTTGGATGGCGTCAACTACGGCGCGGCGGCGAGCCACGAAAGCGGCATGCTCGCGCTGTTTCAATTCATTGCTGATGTTTTTGGGAAAATTCAGCTCGCTGCCGTAGGCTTCTGCTCGCAGGCGCGCCACCATGGCTTCGAGGTTTTGCACTTTGGCTTCGCTTTCACGCAACACGGCGGAGCTGCGGGTATCGTCGAGCTTGAGCAGGATTTGGTCTTTTTCGACGATATCGCCTTCTTTTACTTTCATTTCGGTGATGATGCCGGGATCGAGGCTTTGTACGATTTGCTCGCGGCTGCTGGGAATGACGTTGCCCTGCCCGCGGGTCACTTCTTCAATCGGGCTGTTATACGCCCAGATGACGAACACCACCAAGAAGATGAAAAAGAGGATGATGACCCAAAGCTGGCCGCTGTGCTTTTCTTTTTGCAGGGCGGCGTTCAAATCATTGATTAGTGCGAGGTCTTTGGATTTGACGTTGTTTTCGCTGCTCATAATGTTTCGTTACCTTTTGAGGTTGAGGCGGAGGCCGTCTGAAACGGCCTGCTCCGGTTAGTTGGCCGCTGCCAGATTGGCTTGGGGTTGGCTGCCGGTATTATTTTTATTTTCGGTTTCGTTCTGCATCAGTTTTTGCAAGACCAAATCACGAGGACCGTCCATCACTACTTTGCCGTTGTCCATCACGATGATGCGGTTGACAATCTGCAACACTTGCGGACGGTGGGTCACCAATACCATGGTTTTGTCTTTGCCCCATTGCGCCAAGGCATTTAAGGCGGTGCGCTCGGTGGCTTGGTCGAGGCCGGTGGTGGGTTCGTCCAACAACACCACGCGCGGGTTGCGCAGGGTCATACGCGCCAGGGCGATAATTTGCTTTTGGCCGCCCGACAAACCGAGGCCGTCTTCACCCAAAGGCATATCGAGGCCGCGCGGATGGCTGCGGATGATTTTGTCGAGGCCGAAACGCTTGAGCGACACCAGCAAATCCTGATCGCTGGAATAGCCGTCAGTGCGCGCCAAATCCATGTTTTCGCGCAAAGTGCCCAAAAAGAGGCGCGGCGACTGGCTCAGCAAGACCACTTGGTTGCGCAGGAAATTCGGATCGATTTGGCGCATGTCGACGCCGTCGAGGGTGACGTTGCCTTCGGCGGTGTCGTAGAGGCCGCTGGCCAGCTTCAACATGGTGGATTTGCCGCTGCCGATGCGCCCGAGCACGCCGACTTTTTCGCCGGGTTTGATGTTCAGCTTCAATCCGCTGACGGCGGCATTGGTGTCTTCCTGATATTTGAAGGAAACGTTTTCAAACTGAATCCCGCCCTGCACATGGTCGAGGGTGATGTATTTGCGCTCGGGGCTGCGCTCAACCGGGCGCTCGACAATATTGTTGACGCCTTCCAAAGCCAACTTGGCCTGTTGGAAACGGGTTGCCAAACCGGCAACCTGCGCCAGCGGCGACAAGGCGCGGCCGGAAAGAATCACGGCGGCAATCAACGCACCCATGGTAATGCGGTCGGCCGGATTTTCGGCGTGAATCAGATAAGTGCCGAGCAACACCAAGCCGACGGTGTTGAGCTGCTGCATACAGACGGCGAAGTTAATCATAAAGTTGCTGGTATCGCGCATTTTGATGGATGAAGCCGATGTTTTGGCGGTGTATTCATCCCAACGCTGTTGCGCCCAGCTGGTGGCATTATTGGTTTTTAAGGTTTCGATGCCTTCGATGGCTTCCACAGCCAAGCCGGAGCGCTGTGAAGATTCTTTCATCGATTCGTTGATGTGGCGTGACAACGGGCGTTGCACCAAGAAACCGACAATCACCACAATCGGGATGATGGTGAGCGGCACCAAGGCCAATTTCCCGCCCACGATAGCGATTACCGTGATAAACAGCAGTAAAAACGGCAAATCTACCAAGGTCAGCAGGCTGGCGCTGGTCATGAATTCGCGTACCGACTCGAATTCGCGCAAATTGTTGGCATAAGAGCCTGAAGAAGTCGGTCGGTCGGCCAGGCGCAAGGCCATCACACGACGGAACAATGCAGAGCTGATAATCAGGTCGGCTTTTTTACCGGCGATATCGGTAAGGTGGCCGCGAATCAACTTGGCCGCAAATTCAAACACGATCGCCAATATCACGCCGATGCTCAATACCCACAAGGTTTCATAGGCTTGGTTGGGAATCACGCGGTCGTAAACGTTCATCACATACAACGAGCTGACCAACGCCAGAAAGTTGATGATGACGGTGGCCAACACTACTTGGTAATAATAACCGCGGAAACGCCAAATCACTTTCCAAAACCAGGATTTGGGCAAATCGTATTCAGGCAGGTCGGAGCGGACATCAGAAACCATTTTCGGTTTGATAAACCAGCAATAGCCCAAATACAGAATAGAGAGCTGCTCGTAATCGAGCACCTGCGCCAAGCCGTCAGCCTGTCGGATGTGGTATTGGCGCGTTTTGCCGGCACCTTCGATTTTGGTGACCACCGCCGCTTCTTCATTGTGCAGAATCAGCACCACCGGCACGGCCAGCGAAGGGATATCGTCGAGGCTGCGCTTGGAGAGCGTATTTTCAAAGCCGTGGCTGCGCAATACTTCGGTCAGCGAATGAAAGTTGACGTTGAGCTTTTTGTCCCGCACCACTTCTGCCGACAGCGCCGCTTCGGAAACCGGCGCACCCAAAAGCCGGGTGGTTAACGCAATGTGTTCGATAATAGATTTCATAATGATATTTCAACCGTAATAAGGATAGATTGATTTTCTTACTGTTTGACGCCGGCCCAATTGGCCACCTGCGACTGTGCCACCAGATAATCCAGCGCCGCATCGCGGAAATCGTTACGGGCGGTAACATTTTCCTGCTCGATACCGGCCAACTCGTTATACGCGCCCAAAACATCGGTCAGGGTGCGGCGGGCGATTTTAAATTGCAGCTCGTAAGCTTTCACCACTTCTTTTTGAGCCACGATATGTTGTGCGGTAATGTCGGCACGCTGCTCGCTTTGCACCATGTCGATTTCGGCGGTACGCGATTTTTCGGCCACTTCACGCAGAATCTGGTCGGATTTGGAGTCTGCCGCAATCAACGCCTGCGCGTTTTTGTCGACATTGTGCCGCGCCGCCAAATCGAGAATATTCCACGACATATTCACATACAGCTCTTTGGTATCTTTGCTGGCATTGCCTTCCAGATTGATGGCGGGCATCCGTTCCGCCTTAGATACGTCCAGCTCTGCATTGACGCTTTCACGCTCGGCCTGCTGGGCAAGATAGGATGGGTTCAGGCCGCTGTCGCTGCTTTTGAAGCTCTGCACCAGTGAGATGCCCGAATCGCTACTGAAAGGATCCTGCAAATCTTCGGCCGCCAAACGCTTGCCGGTATATTTGGAAAGACGGCTCAGCGCCAGCTCCATGGTACGCCGCAATTGCGCCATCGAGGTCTGCACCTGCAATTGGCGCGCTCTTGCTTCAATCAACTCCGAGCGGCGGCCACCGTCGTATTTGACAATCACACCTAAATCTTTCAACAGGTTATTGTGACGGTTCAGACTTTGTTGATTGACCCACAACGACTCTTTCGCACGTAGTGCCGTCAAATACAGCTTGCCGATTTCACCGCCGAGCTGCTCTTGTGTTTCAAAATATTTATATTTGTAATAGGCTTCTTTTTGCTTGTCGCGGCGCACCGATGCGCTGATACCGCCCCAAGAATAAAGGTTCAGATTGCCGCGCACACCGATGCCGTCGTCTCTATCATTGCTGTCGTATTTATGCTTTTGCGCAATCACTTGCGTACCCGTCAGAGTAAGCACCGGATAATGGCGGGCACGGGTGGCTTTGGTGGTGCTTTTGGCGGCATTTTCGTTGGCTTTGGCTTCCAGTAAAGCCGGGTCTGCCACCAGAGAATTTTTCAAGATGTTTTTCAAATCTTGCGCCCAAAGCGGCTGGGCACCCAATAGAAAAATCATAGAAACGGCTGAAATGCTTCTTAATAAGCCGTGGGAAGTGAAGGTAAGCTTTCGCATATAGGTATCACAAGTAAATATTATTTATCCCGCCGCGCTGATGAAGCCGCCTGCGGTTCCGCCGTATTTGTGTTTTTTCAGTATTGCAAATCATAAAATTAACTTAGCATAACATTATCTCAATATTTTGACCGCAACTCTGGGATAAAAGGTAGATATCGATGCCTCAAAGTAGGCATTTTATAAAATTACCACATTGTTTATTATGTTGTCGGGCAAATCATTTCATAAAAGGGCTATATCGCTCGAACGGCTGTTTGCCAAACACCATGCTGCCACCCTCTTCTCTTGCCGAAATGGTTTTTCAGACGGCCTTATCGACCAACAGGCAGAGACCTTTGCAAAATTACTATGTGAATCATCGCCAAATCACTCAATTCCGTCATTAGCTGCGCAAGTCCGCTAATGACGAGTTTATTGGCTATTTTCAAGGAAGAATGTATTTTGCAAAGGCCTCAGGCAATACAATATTTCAAGGCCGTCTGAAACAGATTGCGGACAGCAACTATCCATAATCCGCATAAAAAATCCCACTATATATATAGTGGGATTTTTTCAAACCGTCAAAACGGCAGAGAATTAACGTTTTTTACCGGTTACGGTTGCAACAGCCAGATTGCTGCCACGTTTCAGGGAAACGCTTTCTACGCCTTCCGGGAATTTGATATCGGACAGGTGCAGGATGTCGCCGGCAACAACAGAAGCGCAATCCAGTTCCAAAACGGCGGGAATGTTTTTCGGCAAGGCAATCACTTCAACGCTGGTCGCCAGCAGAGAAACACGGCCGCCTTGCAGTTTGATGGCTTGAGAAGATTCTGCATTGACAACGTGAACCGGCACGCGGATTTTCAGCGGCTTGTCGGCATCAACCACTTGAAAGTCAATGTGTTGCACTTCTTGACGGAACGGGTGCATTTGGAAATCGCGCACGATGACGTCTTGGGTTTTGCCGTCCAGCGACAATTTAATCAACGCTGTGTGGAACGATTCTTTTTCCAGCGCGTAGTATACGGTTTTGTGGTCTACAGAGATGGCAACCGGCTCTTGGCTCTCACCGTACAATACAGCGGGGGTTTGGCCTTCACGACGCAGGCGGCGGCTCGCACCAGTGCCCTGTGCTTCGCGAACGGTGGCTTGAATTTCGTATGACATATTAAATTACTCCAAATAAATAAAAATCGTCGTCATCGGCCGCGACCAGCTTAAGACGACTCAGGGTATTACGGCAGAAAAACGCTGCCGTTTGTCAGCACATCTTCATTGAAAAGATATGAAACAGACTCTTCATTGCTGATGCGGCGAACCGTTTCGGCCAACAGACCGGCAATGGTTACCTGGCGGATGCGGTTGCATGCGCGGGCGGCATCAGACAAAGGAATGGTATCGGTCACCACCACTTGGTCGATATCGGATGAAGCAATACGTTCGACGGCTTCACCGGAAAACACCGGGTGGGTAGCATAAGCCAACACGCGTGATGCGCCGCGCGCTTTGAGCGCAGAAGCGGCTTTACACAAGGTATTGGCGGTATCAATCATATCGTCGACGATTAAGCAGGTACGATCCTGAATATCGCCGATGATGTTCATCACTTCGGCCACATTGGCTTTCGGGCGGCGTTTGTCGATAATCGCCAAATCCACGTTCAGCACTTTGGCCACAGCACGGGCACGCACTACACCACCGATATCGGGGCTGACCACGGTCAGGTTTTCGATGCGCTGCTGTTGGATATCGTTAATCAAAATCGGGGTGGCGTAAATATTGTCTACCGGGATATCGAAAAAGCCTTGAATTTGGTCGGCATGTAAATCCACAGTCAACACGCGGTCGATACCGGCGGAATACAGCATATTGGCCACCAGCTTGGCCGAAATCGGCACACGCACCGAACGCGGACGGCGGTCTTGACGGGCATAACCGAAATACGGAATGGCGGCGGTAATCCGGCCTGCAGATGCACGCTTGAGCGCATCGGCCATGGTCAGGATTTCCATCAGATTATCATTGGTCGGCGCACAAGTGGGCTGCATGATAAACACATCGCGGCCGCGCACGTTTTCGAGCAACTCGATGGCCACTTCGCCGTCTGAAAACTGGCTCACCGAAGCATCACCCAAACGGATATCCAAATGCTTCACTACTTTTTGAGCCAGCTCGGGGTTGGCATTACCGGTAAACACCATCAAACTATCATATGCAGCCATATCTTCATCACCTGGATTGATAAGTTGTTTTTGCTCAGAAAACATCACGCTTCCTTTAGCCCTGGACTTTCGTCGGAAACGCCATTATACGCACTCTGCCCTGTTGCATAAAGCATTAAACCGCTTTATCCCGACAAGTGTCGTTAAAACGTAATAAAAGCGTGCAAGTGGACTTACACGCTTTTATTTTGGCTGGGGAGGAAGGATTCGAACCTTCGCATGCTGGAATCAAAATCCAGTGT
>CAYVIS010000014.1:0-21719 GCA_964451565.1 uncultured Neisseria sp. | reverse complement strand
CACCCGCGAAACGCTACACGTCGACATCATCAAAGACCGCGGTGTGATGGTGCGCGAAAACAATCAGGGCTGGCTGGAAAATGCGTATAATCTGCGCATCATCAATGCCAGCGAAAAAGAGCAGGTGCTGACTGCCAAAGTGAGCGGCTTCGACGAAATCGCGTTCACCGGCCTGCCCGAAGGCGGCGTGAAAGTGCCCGGCAATGAAACCATCACCGTGCCGGTGCAGGTGTCGACCATTCCGGAATATGCGGATAAAGGCAGCCATTCGATTGAATTTGAATTTGTCTACCGCGATGCGGAAGCCGCCGATGCAGAAGCACGCACGATTACTGAAAAAGCTTCGTTTATTGGAGAATGATTTGAGCAAGCAAGAAAAATCCAAGGCCTGGTATAAAGAGCCGTGGCCTTGGCTTTTGATGGCCGGCCCCGCCATTGTGGTGGTGGCCGGTTTGACCACTTTCTATATCGCCCAGAAAAATGCCGCCGATTTGGTGAGCGACGATTATTATAAAGACGGCAAACACATCGACATTCAGCTGCACCGCGATGAAGAAGCGCTCAAGCGCCACATCGAAGCGCAAGTGTTGGTCAGTCCGGATAATAATGCCGCCAAGGTGTTGGTGAGTGGCGATTTCGACCCCAAAGCGCCGCTGAATCTGGTGTTGATGCACCCGGCCAAAAGCGCCAACGACCAAACGGTGAAGCTGCAGCCGGATGTTGCGGCTTCGGGCGATAAAGCCACGTATAGCGCCGTGTTCAAGCCGCTGCCTCACGCCAACCACTGGTATGTGCGCTTGGAAGATGCGGCCGGAAAATGGCGGGTGGAAAATACGTGGGTGATGAGCCAGGGCAATGTTGTCAGCTTGAAACCGATGGATAAATTATTGGGCCAGCCAAATACGGCAACTCAATAAATATCGCATTCAAATACAGCTTGCCAACGCAAATCAAAGGCCGTCTGAAACATTAATCTGTTTCAGACGGCCTTTGATTGGTGTGTTTTAAACATCACCGTGGTGTTTGCCTGCGCTTTTACGGGTTTTGAATGCCGCAACCACAGTGAGCAGGCCGAGCAGGGTGGCGAGCAGATAGGTGAGGGATACGCCCGACATCATGGCTTCGCGGCTTTGCAGTGCATCGGCGCCGCCGGAGATGCTTTGTTCCTGTACGCTGATGATGCCGACGAATACAGCGGTGCCGATGGCGCCGGCAATCGGTTGCAGCGTGCTTACGGTAGCCGAGCCATGCGGGTAAAGGTTTTTTTTCAGCGCGTTGAGGCCGTTAGTTTCGGCCGGCATCGCCACCATGGCCATGCCGGCGGCGATTAGGGCAAACATCAGGCTTTGCCAAGCGGCGGTGGTGTGGAGGTCGAAATGCAGATACATAAATGCATAGGCAAACGTCATGATGAGGGTGCCGGGCAAAATCACTGCGCGCGGGCCGTATTTATCCAGCATGCGCCCGGCCACTGGGGAAAGTACGGCGTTGGAGAGGCTGGCGGGCAGCAAAATCAGCCCGGCAGTGGTGCTGCTCATCAACACCACTTGTTGGGCATACATCGGCATCACCAGCTCTGAGCCGATAAACACCGCGCCGGTGAGCGAAAATAGCACCGCGCCGATGGCAAATTGTTTGTGGCGGAATATGCGCAAATCCAGTAGCGGCTCGCTCAAGGCAAACTGGCGGCGCACAAACAGGGCAATGACGACCACCGCACCCAGCAGCATCAGCAGCGCCTGCCAAAAGGGAAAGTGGGTAAAGGTGGCGATGGTATAAACGAGCCCGCCCAAGCCGAAAAAGGAATAGAGCACCGACAAAATATCGATTTTCGGACGGGTGATGGTTTGCATGTTGACATTCAGATATTTCCACACCAGCAGCAGTGACATCAGGGTAAACGGTGTGGTGAGCCAAAAAAGATAGCGCCAACCGAAATGGCCGCTGATGATGCCGGAAAGCGTGGGACCGATGGCCGGTGCGGCCATGAATATCGTGCCGATCAACCCCATCACCATACCGCGGCGGTTGGGGTTGTAAATCAGCAGGATGGTGTTGAAAATCACCGGCATCATAAAAGCGGTGGCGGCGGCCTGAATGATGCGTCCCAGCAGCAATACACCAAAAGACGGCGCCAGCGCACACACGATGGTGCCGATGAAAAATGTGCCCAATACCATCATCAGCATGCGGCGGGTGCTGAAACGTTGCACAATGTTGGCGCTGATGGGCGTGAGTGCGCCCATCACCAGCAAAAAGCCGATGGTAAGCCATTCTACTTGGGTTTTGCCGATGTGCATTTCGGCCATGATGGCGGTGAGCGCAACATTGAGCAGGGTTTCGTTCAGAAAGCCGAAAAAGCCGCCGACCAACACGGTAAAGGTAATCAGCTTGGTTTTAAAGTTCGGATCGTCACCGAAGAATTCGTATGGTGTGTGGCTCATGATGTTTTTTAGATTACTTGGTGTTTGTGAGGAATGCCTGTCTGAAAGTAGGGGGCGGTTTTCAAATGTAACGATTCGAGGTTTAAGAATCTATGTTCGGTATGCTGCACGGCCTGAACGGGAAAACTGAGTGGGGCTTTGGCTGGAACCAAAGCCTATTTTGTTTGGCACAACCGGTATTTTATCAGGCTTTGCCTATCCGGCCTTGTTCTGGTCGACGAAAGTTGCCAAGCCTCCAATCCTGCTGAATCTGGCGGATGCCGCCGCCTGCGATAAAAGCGTCGCTGCTGAGGTAAACGATGTGATTTTGCCGCCAGGCGCGGGTTGTCTGGTACTTGGCGGGCGGAATCGCCCACTTCGCCCGCTGCGGCAGGCCATGATTTTTCTGCGAATCATGGCGCATCTGCCGGAAAGGCCGTCTGAAAGCGTATGTGGCAGGTTTCAGATGGCCTTTTGTTTATAGCGGATTAGATTTGAACCAACACAGCGTTGGCTCGCCTTGCCGTACTAGGTGTACTGTCTGCGGCTCCCCGCTTTGTCTCGATTCAAATCTAATCCACTATATTAGGATTTTTCGGATTGTTCACGCCGCCAATAGCCTTTGACCCGATTGTGTTCGCGTGCCAAACCGCGTTCGCGCAGGTGTTTGCGGATGGTGTTGGCATCGCCGGCTTCCAGCGCGCCCCAAGCGGCGTCGATGTTGCCAGCGGTTTGCAGGCAGTCAATCACGGCGTTGATGCCGTGGCGGCTGCTGAGGCGGTGGATGATTGTGCCTGCGGGCAGCAGCTCGTCGGGCAGATAGGCTTGGTCGGCGGGGTCGTCGGTGAGGGTGATGACCAGCGGCGCTTGCGGGTTGCACCAGTTTTCCAGCAGGGCGGCGACGGTGGGCAGGGCGGTTTCATCGGCCAGCAGCAGGGCGCGGCCTTCGGCCAGATGGGCGGTGTGCTCGTGGAATTCGGCATTGCTCTGCACGATGTCGCCGGTTTGTAGCGAGCTTGCCCAGCGGCTGCCGTTGGTGTGGCCGTGCAGGAATACATCGACAATGTCAAGGTCGGCAAACGGGGCATCGGGGCGGCTTTTTCCGGCTTGGCGCAAGGTGTAATAGCGCAGACCCTCGAAGAAAGCGCCCAGCACTTTATGCCGCTCTTCGCTGCTGACGTGGCGCATGGCTTCCATCATTTGCCGTTGTTCGGCCTGCTCTTGCGGTTGCAATTGGTTGTTGGCGCTTTCGGGGCGGCGGGTGTGGGCTTTGAGCTGGAAATACCAAGCAAACCCCGGCTCGTTTTCCGGCAGCGGCACTTCGCTTTTGAGGGTGAGCCGCTGCATGTGGGGGGTGATTTTTTCGTTGGACACTACGCTGAAAAATTGTTTTTTGCCGCCGGTGAGCGGCTTGCCTTGCTCGATGGCGGCGCGGAAAACGATGTAGTGGATTTGTTCGCCGAGGTCGCAATCGTGCAGCTCAAACGGGATGAAATATTCGCGGGTTTCGGCGGTGGTGACGGTTTCCAGCAACAAGCCTTCTTGGAAAATATCGCTTACATTGGCGCTGCGGGCTTCGGGCGTGGCGTAGGTGTGGGCGATGTTGAGTACATCATCGGCGTGGTCTTGGTTGATGTGGTCGATGATGTCGTCTTTTTGTTCGCTATCGCGAACAGGTGTGCGTGTAGTCATGATGCGGCTTTCTGTGCGGATATTGTCGGGTGAGGCTCAGGCCGTCTGAAAGGTTTGCAACGTTTCAGACGGCCTTTCGGATAAGGGTTTCATGCCGTCTGAAAGAATTTCGGGCATGAACCTTGATGCAAAGCGGCGCTTTGCTTATTTGGCGGGGTTGTGCGACGCTGACGATAGGATTGCCGATGAATGGCAATGGATTTTTATGGTATAAACAAGTTGGCGCGGGGCGCAACGTGTGGATTGTCGGTCAGATTCGGCATATTAAGCGGGATGCTGCTGTTGCGCAAGATGAGAAATGTTCGCAGCAACGATAAACCGGTTTGGCAATCCGCAATATGCCACCCAGTGCATCGCAGCTGTTGATTCGGCGGCTGCAAAAAAGTGTTTCATTTTGTTAACAATATCAAAGTTTCTCGGCGGTTAGGCCGGCGGGTGTTTATTGTGTTTGAAAACGCATTTTCCAACTGACAAAGCCGCAGAAGATGTTTGATTGATATGGCTGGAATTGACCCGTTTTAGCGGTGCTGTACGTGCAACTGCTTTTTTCAAATCATGCCTTGCGTCTGCATTTTCAGAAATAAAAATCCCTTATCCGTCGAATTGTCGGAACGCGCCGGTATCCGCCCGGCACTACACGTGATAACATACGGGTTTTCCAAATGCCGTCTGAAAAAACGCTTCAGACGGCCTCAACCCGAAATCATCAGGACACTCAGCATGGACGATTTAATCAAAGAAGCCGCCCTTCATTTCCACGAATATCCCAATCCGGGCAAAATCCAAGTCGCTCCCACCAAACCTTTGGCTACGCAATACGACCTTTCGCTGGCCTATTCGCCGGGTGTGGCAGCACCTTGCATGGAAATTTACAACGATCCGCTGGCTTCTTATAAATACACCGCCCGCGGCAATCTGGTGGCGGTGATTTCCAACGGCACCGCCGTGCTGGGTTTGGGCAATATCGGCGCGCTGGCCGGCAAGCCGGTGATGGAAGGTAAAGGCGTATTGTTTAAAAAATTCGCCGGCATCGACGTGTTCGACATCGAAGTGAACGAAACCGACCCCGACAAATTGGTGGAAATCATTGCTTCGCTGGAGCCCACTTTCGGCGGCATCAATTTGGAAGACATCAAAGCGCCGGAATGCTTCTACATCGAAAAAAAACTGCGCGAGCGCTGTAATATTCCCGTGTTTCACGACGACCAACACGGCACCGCCATCATCACCGCCGCCGCCATCCTCAACGGTTTGCGCGTAGTGGATAAAAAAATCGAAGAAGCCACGCTGGTCTGCTCCGGCGCGGGCGCTGCGGCGATTGCCTGCTTGAATCTGCTGGTGGCTTTGGGCATGAAGCGCGAAAACATCACCGTGTGCGATTCCAAAGGCGTGATTTACCAAACGCGTGAAGACAAAGAGCGTATGGATGAATCGAAAAAGCATTACGCCATCGCCGACAACGGCCAACGCGTATTGGGCGATGCCGTGCCGGGTAAGGATATTTTCCTCGGCCTCTCCGGCGCCAATGTATTGAGCCCCGATATGCTCAAAACCATGAACGAGAAACCGATTGTGTTGGCGCTGGCCAATCCGCAGCCGGAAATCTGGCCGCCTGAAGCCAAAGCCGCCCGCCCTGATGTGGTCATCGGCACCGGCCGTTCGGATTTCCCCAACCAAGTCAATAATGTATTGTGCTTCCCGTTTATTTTCCGTGGCGCATTGGATGTGGGCGCGACCACCATCAATGAAGAAATGAAGCTTGCCTGTGTGCGCGCGATTGCCGATTTGGCGATGGCCGAACAAAGCGACGTAGTGGCCGGTGCTTATGGCGATGCCGACCTGCATTTCGGCCCCGAATACCTGATTCCCAAGCCTTTCGATCCGCGCCTGATTGCCACCATCGCCCCCGCCGTGGCTCAGGCAGCGATGGATTCCGGCGTGGCCACGCGCCCGATTACCGACATGAACGCCTATATCGACAAGCTGAACCAGTTTGTCTACAAATCCAGCCTGTTTATGCGTCCGGTGTTTGCCCAAGCGAAAAAAGACGTCAAGCGCGTAGTGTTGGCTGAAGGCGAAGACGAACGCGTGCTGCATGCCGCCCAACAGATTGCCACCCAAAAACTGGCTTTCCCGGTGTTGGTCGGCCGTTCGGAAGTGATTGAGGCGCGTCTGCAAGACATCGGCCTCACCATCCAGCCCGGCAAAGATTTCGAAATCATCGACAAAGCCGCCAACCCGCATTACGAATCGTTGTGGCAAAGCTACTACGGCCTGCTCAAACGCAAAGGCGTCACCGAAGAAATGGCCCGCAGCCGCCTGCTCTCCAACAACACGCTGATCGGCGCGCTGATGGTGCATCTGGGTCATGCCGATGCGTTGGTGTGCGGCACCGTCGGTCGTTTCCGCGACCATTTCAAAGTGTTGGAAGACGTTATCGGCTACAACAACCCCGAGCGCAACGCTTTCGCCATGAATGCGCTGATTATCAACAACAGCAACTTCTTCATTGCCGACACTTACGTCAACGCCAACCCGACTGCCGAACAGCTGGCGCAGGGCACGCTGATGTGCGCCGCCGAAATGAAGCGCTTCGGCATCACCCCGAAAGTGGCCTTGTTGTCGAATTCCAACTACGGCTCCATCGACCTGCCCGAAAGCCGCAAAATGCAGCAGGCGCTGGAAATCGTGCGCACGAAAAACCCCGATTTGGAAATCGACGGCGAAATGCAGGGCGATGTGGCGATGATGGAAGACATGCGCAAGCAGATTTTCCCCGAAACCACGCTTAAAGGTTCGGCCAATTTGTTGGTGATGCCCAATTTGGAAGCCGCCAACATCAGCTACAACCTGTTGCGCGTGTCGTCGCCCAACGGCATCACCATCGGCCCGATTCTGATGGGCTTAAACAAGCCGGTGCATATGGTTACGCCGATTTCCACCGTGCGCCGCATCGTCAACATGGTGGCGCTGGCTGCCGTGGATGCCCAACGCGGATAAGGAAATCTGTATTATCAATAAAAGCCGTCTGAACCTATTCAGACGGCTTTTTATAGTGGATTAGATTTGAACCAGTACAGCGTTGGTTCGCCTTGCCGTACTAGGTGTACTGTCTGCGGCTCCCCGCCTTGTCCTGATTCAAATCTAATCCACTATATTTGCAAACGTTTCATTATTCAATATCACCTTCAACCGCTTCATCCAGCGATTTCAACCACGCAAGCTTTTCGCCGATTTTGATTTCCAGCCCGCGCGGTACGGGTTGGTAGAAGGCGGGTTCGGCCAAGCCTTCGGGCATATAGGTTTCACCGGCGGCGTAGGCGTGCGGCTCGTCGTGGGCATAGCGGTATTCGCGGCCGTAGCCCAGCTCTTTCATCAGCTTGGTGGGAGCGTTGCGCAGGTGCACGGGCACTTCGTCGCTGGCGTTTTGTTTCACAAAGGCACGCATTTGGTTGTAGGCGTTGTAGCCGGCGTTGGATTTGGCGGCGGCGGCGAGATAGAGCACGGCTTGCGCCAGCGCGAGTTCGCCTTCGGGCGAGCCCAAGCGCTCGTAGGTGGCGGCGGCATCGTTGGCGATTTGGAAGGCGCGCGGGTCGGCGAGGCCGATGTCTTCCCAAGCCATGCGCACGATGCGGCGCGACAGGTAGCGCGGGTCGGCGCCGCCGTCGAGCATGCGGCAAAACCAATACAGGGCGGCATTGGGATGTGAGCCGCGCACGGATTTGTGCAGGGCGGAGATTTGGTTGTAGAAACTTTCGCCGCCTTTGTCGAAACGGCGGATTTGGCTGCCGAGGCTGTTGGCGAGAAATTCGGCGTTTAATTCACTGAGGTTTTGCGTTTGCGCCGCGCGCAGGAGCTGTTCGAGCAGGTTGAGCAGGCGGCGGGCGTCGCCGTCGGCGGTGTTGAACAATAATTCGAGCGCGTCGTCGCTGATGCGCATATCGCGGTATTCGGGCAGGGCGAACACTTTGTCGGCCAGTTGTTTCAGCTCAGCGGTGTTGAGCGATTGCAGCGTATAGACTTGCGCGCGGCTGAGCAGGGCGGGGTTGACTTCAAACGAGGGGTTTTCGGTGGTGGCGCCGATAAAGGTTAACAGGCCGCTTTCCACATGCGGCAAAAAAGCATCTTGCTGGGCTTTGTTGAAGCGGTGCACTTCATCCACAAATAAAATGGTGGCCTGCCCTTGTTGCAGCGCGATTTCGGCTTTTTCGATGGCTTCGCGGATGTCTTTCACGCCGGAAAACACGGCGGAAACGGGCAGAAACTGGGCGTTGAAACTTTGCGCCAAAATGCGCGCCAGCGTGGTTTTGCCCACGCCCGGCGGCCCCCACAGCAGCATGGAATGCGGTTTGCCGCCTTCCACCGCCACCCGCAGCGGTTTGCCTGCGCCGATTAAATGTTGCTGGCCGATAACTTCATCGAGCGCGTGCGGGCGCAGGCGTTCGGCGAGCGGGGCATCGGGTTGGCGGGCGAATAAATCGGGCATGGCGGCGGTTCCTTGTTCAGACAGCCTTTATTATAGGCGCTTTTTATTATAGGCGCTTTTGCGGTTTGAGGCCGTCTGAACAATATGCCGCCTCAGACGGCCTCAATCATCACGCAAGCATTCGCCTGAATAAGCCGCTTCAGGTACAATATGCGCCAATGGTTTTCAGATGGCCTTCAGGCACTCTAGCAAATGACAAACGAACGCGAAAAAATGTTGGCGGGTGTGCCGCACAATCCTTTGGATGCGGATTTGACTGCCGAACGCGACCGCACCAAAGAGCTGCTGCACGATTATAATGTGTGCACGCGCCCGAGTGATGTGGCCACGCGGCAGCGCTTAATGGGCGAACTGCTGGGAAAAGGCGGCGAGCGCGCATATATTGTGCAGCCGTTTTATTGCGATTACGGCACTTATATCGAGGTGGGAGACAATTTTTTCGCCAATTTCAACTGCACCATTTTGGATGCGGGCGGCGTGTTTATCGGCGATAATGTGCTGCTGGCGCCGAATGTCGGCCTCTACACCGTCGGCCATCCGCTCGATGCGGGGCTGCGCAATCAGGCTTGGGAAGATGCCAAGCCGATTGTGATTGGCGATAATGTGTGGATTGGCGCGGGTGTGACGGTGGTCGGAGGCGTCACCATTGGTGCAAACAGCGTGATTGCCGCCGGCAGCGTGGTAACGAAAGACATTCCCGCCGATTCGTTGGCGATGGGCGTGCCCTGTAAGGCGGTGCGCAAGATTACCGATGCCGATCGGGCGGCTTATCAGGCGCGCATCGATGCGGCAAAATCATTGGATTAACATCAACTGAAAAGTGAGAACAGCATGAAAAAATTTTTGGCAATGGCAGCCGCCGTTTTGGCTTTGAGCGCTTGCGGCACCGACGGCAGCGGCTCGTTGAGCAGCGGCTTGGGCATGGGCAATTCTTTGGTGAAAGCGGCGGTGGACAACCAATGCCGTACCGAGTTGAACAACCGCAATGAATGGCGCTTGGCCATGCTGACGCAAACTGCCGCCCAGCAGCAGGCGTGGGAAGACAAAATCTGCGGTTGCGTGAGCGAAGAAGCGCCGAATCAGATGAGTGCGACCGAATTGATGCAAGTGGTCAGCCCGAGCACGCGCACGCAGGCGCTGGCAAACGTGACCGCGAAAACGGTAACGGCTTGCGTGAAACGGTTGTACACCAACTAATCTGCTTTCAGACGGCCTGTCTTAAAAGAGAGGCCGTCTGAATATTTGTTCTGATTTTAATATTGCCTAAAGAAAACAGCCTTATGAAATACATCAGCACCCGTGGTGCCACCGAGCACAAACCGTTTAGCGAAGTGTTATTGATGGGTCTTGCGCCCGACGGCGGCCTGATGCTGCCCGACCATTATCCGCACATCAGCGAGCAGACTTTGCAGCAATGGCGCGGTTTGAGCTATCCGGAATTGGCGTTTGAAGTGATGAGCCTGTTTGTCACCGATATTCCCGCCGCCGATCTGCGCGACATCATCCAGCGCACCTACACCGAAGCAGCGTTTGGCAGCAAGGAAATCACGCCGGTGCGCACGCTTTCAGACGGCCTCAAAATTCAGGCGCTCTCCAACGGGCCGACGCTGGCGTTTAAAGACATGGCGATGCAGTTTCTCGGCAATGCTTTTGAATATGTGCTCGCCAAAGAGGGCAAAACGCTGAACATTCTCGGCGCCACCAGCGGCGACACCGGCTCGGCGGCGGAATATGCGCTGCGCGGCAAGCAGGGCGTGCAGGTGTTTATGCTGTCGCCCGAGGGCAAAATGAGCGCTTTCCAACGCGCGCAGATGTTCAGCCTGCAAGATGAAAACATCCATAATATCGCCGTGCACGGCATGTTTGACGATTGTCAGGACATCGTCAAAGCGGTGCAGAACGATGCGGCGTTTAAAGAAGCCTATCAAATCGGCACGGTGAATTCGATTAACTGGGGGCGGATTGTGGCGCAAGTGGTGTATTACTTCGCCGGTTATTTCAACGCCACCAGCAGCAACGAGCAAAAAGTGAGCTTCTGTGTGCCCAGCGGCAACTTCGGCAATGTCTGCGCCGGTCATATCGCCCGCCAGATGGGTTTGCCGATTCACCGCCTGATTGTCGCTACTAATGAAAATGACGTACTCGATGAATTTTTCAAAACCGGCGTGTATCGTCCGCGCGGCACCGAAAACACGCATGTGACATCCAGCCCGTCGATGGACATTTCCAAAGCCTCGAATTTCGAGCGTTTTGTGTTTGACCTGATGGACAGAGATGCGGCTCAGATTCAGGCGCTGTGGGCGGAAGTGGGTGCGGGCAAAGGCTTCGATTTGAGCCTGCAATTGGAAAAAATCCATGAGAAATACGGTTTTGTGTCGGGCAAAAGCCTGCACCAAGACCGCTTGGCCACCATTGCTGCCGTGTATGAAACCGATGGCGAGCTGGTTGACCCGCACACCGCTGACGGCATCAAAGTGGCGCGTGAAGTGCGCGAGCCGGGCGAATTGATTGTGTGTTTGGAAACGGCGTTGGCGGCCAAATTCGATGCCACCATCCGCGCAGCCGTCGGCGATGTGGCGATTCCGCGTCCGGCCGCGTTGGCGGGTTTGGAAGACTTGCCGCAGCGCGTGCAGGTGGTGCCGAACAATGCCGACGTGGTGAAAACGATTATCCGCGAAACGTTGGATAAGTAAGCTGAAGTTTGATGAGACTGTGTTTGTTTAAAATTAAAAATTTATGGAGCTATGATAAATGAAAAAAATCTTGGCAGTTGCGTTAATTGGCTTGTTGACTGCATGCGCAGGTAACAATTTTAATTGGGATAGCGCTCGTCAAATTAAAGAAGGGATGTCTGAAGCTGAAATGTTAACCCTGATGGGTAATCCTAATGCTGTTAAATCGGATGCTAATGGGCTAATTTATGTTTGGACTCATGTAAATGGTCTAACTGGATCTGTAAAGACAGTATCGGCTGTGGTTAAAGATGGAAAGGTAACATCTGCTCCTGTTGTTCCTGCTGGGTATTAATGTAAATTAAAAATTGAGCAAACAAAAGTTTCATTCTAATAAGCTCTACCTTGCATTCACTGCTATCCGGAATAAATATAGCATTAGGTTGAAAAACTTGAGTTGTCTGATTTTGGGCGTATCAGTTTGTTTATATACTCATTGTGGTTGGTGCGGGTGACTCCCTCCCCCGTGGGGGAGGGCTGGGGAGAGGGCTAAACGGTTCCGATTCAGAAATGGCTGTTTCAGCTGTTCCATCAAGCCCTCTCCCTAACCCTCTCCCACAGGAGAGGGGACAAAATTGCTGAAGCATTATAGGTTTCCAGATGCTCAAAAATTTATTCTGGATAGCAGCAAGCCTGTGTTGAATGACAAGGTAGTTGTAAATTCAAAATAACTGATATTGGTAAAGGTTTGAAGGCTTTCAGACGACCTGAACCCAGTTTTAAAACAGCAAACATTGATTTGAGAAATATTTTTGTTTAAAATCGTATGTTTGCTCTAATAGCGAAGAACGTATGCACCCATCTCAAGAACAGTCGGGCTGGCAGCTTTATAAACGGCTGGCTGTTTACCTCAAAGGCTATTGGAAGGTTTTTACCGTTGCCGTAGTGTCGATGCTGATTGTGGCGGCGACCATGCCTTTGTTTGGCTATCTGCTCAAACCCTTGATTAACGAGGGCTTTGTGGATAAAAACATGCAGAAAATGAGCTGGCTGCCGCTGGCCATCATCGGCTTGTTTGTTGTGCGCGGCATCTTCAACTTCATCAACGAATATTGCACCAGTTATCTGTCGAGCCATTTGGTGCAGCAGATGCGCGAGCAGATGTTTGGCAAGTTGATGAAGCTGCCGTCGTCGTATTTCAGCAGCAATGCCAGCGGCCGCGTGATGTCGCGCGTGCTCAACGATGCCAACCAGATTGCCGATGCCGGCTTTAATGTGATTACCGTGCTGGCTAAAGACGGCGTGAGCGTAATCGGCTTGCTGGGCTTGCTGATGTATCTCAACTGGCGGCTGACGCTGATTACTTTCATCATCTTGCCGGTGGTGATGGTTAGTGTGCGCTTGGTGAGCAAGCGCTTGCGCCGTCTCTCGCACGGCAATCAGCAGCAGATGGGGCAGATGACGCAAGTGCTCAACGAGAGCATCGACGGTGCGCGCGTGATTAAGGTTTACGGCGGCCAAAAGCGCGAAACCGCCCGCTTTGAAAACAGCGCCGCCGGTGTGCGCCGCAATAATGTGAAGCAGGCCGCGGCCAGCTCGCTGGGCACCAGCGTCACCCAAATCATGGCTTCGGTGGCCTTGGCAGCGATTATGTATACCGCCGCGTTTGAAGCGAAAAATGAAGGCTTCAGCGCCGGCGATTTTATGTCGTTTTTATCGAGCATGATTATGATGTTCGACCCGATTAAGCGCATGACCGGCGTGATGCAGTCGCTGCAGCGCGGTTTGGCGGCGGCTGAGAGCGTGTTCGGCTTTTTAGACGAGCCCGAAGAAGCCGACGGCGGCACGCAGCATTTGAGCGGCAAGCCCGGCAAAATCGAATTTGTGAATGTGGTGCACCGTTATGACGATGCCGAGCGTAATAGCCTCAATGGCATCAATCTTGCTGTGCCGCAAGGCGGCGTGATTGCGCTGGTGGGTGCATCCGGTTGCGGCAAAACCACGCTGGCCAACCTGATTCCGCGCTTTTTCAACCCCACCGAGGGCGAAGTGCGCATCGGCGGCACCGATATCCGCGAATACACGCTCGAGAGCCTGCGCGAGCAAATGGCGCTGGTGAGCCAAGATGTGGTGCTGTTTAACGACACCGTGGCCGGCAATATCGCCTACGGCCAACTGGGCAAAGTGAGCGAAGCTGAAATTATCCAGGCGGCCAAAGCGGCCAATGCTTGGTCGTTTATCCAAGCCATGCCCAAAGGGCTCGCCACCGAAGTGGGCGAAAACGGCCTCAAGCTCTCCGGCGGCCAGCGCCAGCGCATCGCCATTGCGCGGGCATTGTTGAAAAATGCGCCGATTCTGATTCTCGATGAAGCCACCAGCGCGCTGGACAACGAATCGGAGCGCTTGGTGCAGGCAGCGTTGGAAAATCTGATGCAAAACCGCACCACCATTGTGATTGCCCACCGCCTCTCCACCATTGAAAAAGCCGATAATATCGTGGTGATGCACGAAGGGCGCATTGTGGAGCAGGGCACGCATGCCGATTTGCTCGCCAAAGGCGGGCGCTATGCCGATTTGCATAATCTGCAATTTGATGACACGCCGTCTGAAAACCTTCAGACGGCCTCTTGAATATTCATACGAAAACTAGGAAACCGACATGGCAGCATTCAACACTCAGAAAGTTTTGTCTGTCCACCACTGGACCGATGCTTACTTCACCTTTACCTGCACCCGCGACGAATCATTGCGTTTTGAAAACGGCCAATTCGTGATGGTGGGGTTGATGGTAGACGGCAAGCCGCTGATGCGCGCCTACAGCGTGGCCAGCGCCAACTGGGAAGAGCATCTCGAATTTTTCAGCATTAAAGTGCAAGACGGCCCGCTGACCAGCCGTTTGCAGCATTTGCAGGTGGGCGATGACGTGCTGATCAGCAAAAAGCCCACCGGCACGCTGATTTGCGGCGATTTGAATCCGGGCAAACATCTTTATCTGTTGAGCACCGGCACCGGCATCGCGCCGTTTTTGAGCATCACCAAAGATCCGGAAGTGTATGAGCAGTTTGAAAAAGTGATTTTGGTGCACGGCGTGCGCTACAAACAAGACTTGGCTTATTATGAGCGCTTCACTCAAGAATTGCCCGAGCACGAATATTTGGGCGAGATGGTGAAAGAGAAGCTGATTTATTACCCGGTAGTGTCGCGCGAAGAATTTCCGCACCGCGGCCACATCACCGATTTGATGATGAGCGGCAAAATGTTTGAAGACATCGGCCTGCCGCCCATCAACCCGCAAGACGACCGCGCCATGCTCTGCGGCAGCCCGGCCATGCTCAAAGATACCAGCGGCGTGCTCAACCATTTCGGCCTCACCGTGTCGCCGAAAATGGGCCAACGCGGCGATTATCTGATTGAGCGCGCTTTTGTCGACCAATAAGCCGCCGCGGCTTTTGCCGCAGCACAAAGGCAGCCCCGCTTGAGGCTGCTTTTTCGCGTTTGCCATGCTTTGAAACACCGGCCTTTCCACTTTCGCCCCGCACATTATGAATAGCCTGATTACCCTGATTTCTATTTTAACGCCGCTTTTTCTCGGCTTTTTCATCCGCGTGCCCAAGCGCTGGCTGCCTTTGGTGGATAAAAGCCTCGGCGCTCTGGTGTATTTGATTTTGGCCTTAATCGGCGTGTCGCTGTCGCGGGTGGAAAATTTAGGCACGCAGATGAGCACCATTCTCGGCTCGGCGGCTTTGCTGTTTGCCTGCGTGATCGGGCTGAACCTGCTGGTATTGATGTGGTTCGACCGCCGCCATCCGTGGCAGGTGCAAGGCAGCGGTAGAAAAGCGAATGTGAGCATTGTCGGCAGCATCAAGCAGCTGGGCTGCGTGCTGTTGGGCTTTGTGCTGGGCAAGGCGATGCACGATGTGTGGCTGCCGTCTGAAAACCTCGGCACCTATTGCCTGATGCTGTTGGTGTTGCTGGTGGGCATACAATTGCGCAGCAGCGGCATCGGTTTGCGCCAAGTGTTGATCAACAAGCGCGGTGTGCAAACCAGCGTGTTGATTACGCTTTCGTCGCTGGCGGGCGGGCTGTTGTTTGCCGCGCTGATGCCGCAAGTGGCGTGGAGCAAAGGCTTGGCGCTGGCATCGGGCTTCGGTTGGTATTCGCTCTCCGGTATTGTGATGACCGAAGCCTACGGGCCGGTATGGGGCAGCGTGGCGCTGCTTAACGATTTGGCGCGCGAATTTTTTGCGCTGGTGTTTATCCCGCTGCTGATGCGCCGCCATCCCAGCGCGGCGGTGGGTGTCGGCGGCGCCACCAGCCTCGATTTCACCCTGCCCGTGATTCAAAGCTCGGGCGGTTTGGCGGTGGTGCCGCTGGCCATCAGCTACGGTTTCATCATCAATATTGTGGCGCCGGTGCTGATGGTGGTGTTTTCCACGATGAAGTTTTAGGCCGTCTGAAAGCCGCGCTTAATCTATGGCATAATGTTTTGACGCATTTGCCCGATATGCGGCCTTATCCAAAAGAACCCCAGCCAACAGATATCCAACATGCCCTCACGTATCCAGCGACATGAAAAAATCACCGCCTTAGTGCGCGAACGCGGCTTCATGCCGATTGAAGAGCTTGCCCGCGAGCTGCAGGTCACGCCGCAAACGATTCGGCGCGATATCAACCAATTGTGCGAGGAGAAAGTGCTGCGCCGCTATCACGGCGGTGCGGCGGTGGGCGAAAGCCATGAGCCGGACGATTTCCAAAGCCAGAAAAACCGCATGCAGAGCGAGAAGGCGCACATTGCCGATCAAATCGCCGCGCATATTCCCGATAATGCATCGCTGTTTATGAGTATCGGCACCACCATCGAGGCGGTGGCAACGGCGCTGGTGAAAAACCATAAAAACCTCCGCATCATTACCAACAATATCCATGTGGCGGGCATTGTGTCGGGCAGAAGCGATTATACGGTTATCATCACTTCGGGCGTGGTGCGGCCGTTGGACGGCGGTGTGACCGGTGTGGCCACGGTTGATTTTATCAATCAATTCAAGGTCGATTATGCTGTGTTGAGCGCTTCGGGTATCGAAGCCGACGGCTCGCTGCTGGATTTCGATTATAAAGAAGTCAGCGTGATGCAGGCGATGATGGAAAACGCGCGTTTGCGTTATCTGGCGGTAGACCACAGCAAATTCGGCCGCAACGCTTTGGTGCGCATGGGCGACATCACCGATTTCAATACGGTGTTTACCGACCGCCATCCGAGCGAAGCCATGCGCAAGATTTTGGCAGACGCGGGGGTGGCATGTGTGGTGGCGCAACGTGCCGATGGTGAAGATTGAGCGGAACGGGAAACAGCGATGAAAGTATAGTGGATTAGATTTGAACCAGTACAGCGTTGGGTTCGCCTTGCCGTACTAGGTGTACTGTCTGCGGCTTCCCGCCTTGTCCTGATTCAAATCTAATCCACTATATTATTGCAACTGCACTTTGATTTCCAGGGACCGTTTGATGCCCGGATGAGCGAGCAACTGCGCGATTTGGCGGAATCCATCAATCAGGAGCCGGGCTTTATCTGGAAAGTGTGGACGGAAAACGAAGCCGCAGCCGAGGCGGGCGGTGTTTATTTGTTTGAAGATGAAGCTGCCGCGCGTGCCTATTTGGAAAAACACAGCCAGCGTTTGCAGGCATTCGGTGTGAAAGAAGTCGTGCACAAACTGTTTTATGTCAATGAAGCGCTGACGGCGGTAAATCACGGCAAGCTGGATTGACGGCGTAAACCAACCATCGACGGATAAAAGGCCGTCTGAAAGAAAATGGGATACCGATTTCTTTCAGACGGCCTAAATGTTTATTTGGCAATCTGCACGGCGGAAACCTTGATTTCCACGCCCCAACTCGGATTGGCCAATTGCGCTTGCACACAGGCACGGGCGGGCGCATGACCAGGCGCAACCCATTCGTCCCATGCTTTGTTCATGGCGTCGAAATCACGTAAATCCGGCAGAAAAATGGTGGCTTCGAGGATATGTTGCTTATCCGAGCCGCATTCGGCCAGCCATTTGTCGATTTGTGCCAACACATCGCGGGTTTGTCCGGTAATGCCGACATCGGTGCGCTCGGGCACCATACCTGCCAGAAAAACAAAGCCGTTGGTAACCGTGGCTTCCGATAAACGGGCGCTTTGGCCGTGATACTGTATGCTCATAATCATTCCTTTCTCGTTTTCGACAGCCCGCCCGGATGACGGCGAGTCGGCGGGTTTGGGTGCGGATATGGTAACATAAGCACTCATCCGCTCCATAATCAATATCTTTTCAGACGGCCTTATGAGCAAAACCGATTATCCCGTAACCCCTGCCATCTGTTTTCTGCGGGCGCACAAGATTGATTTTACGCCGAAAGTTTTGGATTATGTCGAACACGGCGGCACGGCCTATGCTGCATCTCAGCTCGGCGTATCCGAACATCAGGTTATCAAAACCATCGTGCTGCAAAATGAACACAAAAAAGGGTTGATTGTGTTGATGCACGGCGACAAAGAAGTGTCCACCCGCAATTTGGCCCGCCAGTTGGGCATGAAGCATATCGAGCTGGCCGCGCCTGCTCAGGCGGCGAAGTGGACGGGCTATCTGTTTGGCGGCACAAGCCCGTTCGGTACCAAAACCGCCTTGCCGGTATATGTGGAAGAAAGCATTTGGGCGTTGGCCGAAATCCATATCAACGGCGGCAAACGCGGTTTTCAGGTGGCCTTGCCGCCCGCCGCGCTGCAAAGCCTGATGCCGCAAAATGTGAATGTGGCCACCGATATTTGAACCAGACAGGAGATAAATATGAACAACGACATTATCGAACACAACGCGCCCGCGCCCGAAAACCTGCGCACTACCGCGATTGTGGTGTATGCGCTTTATATCGCCTCGCTGATTGTCGGCATCACCTTAGTAGTCGGTGTGATCATGGCCTATATCAAGCGCAACGACATGGGCGGCACCATCTACTACAACCACATGCAATATCTGATTAAAACCTTTTGGTATAGCCTGCTCGGTTTTGTTATCGGCTGGCTCACCTTTGCGCTGGCAGTTGGCGGCATTATTTTGGTGTTGGTGAGCGTGTGGTTTATCTACCGCGTGGTTGCCGGATTCATCAAGCTTTACGACGGCAAACCGGTGTCGCCCGACGGCTGGTGGTAAAGCGTTCAAACCATCCGCTGTTTGTTCAGACGGCCTAGGTTATACAGGCCGTCTGAAACGATTGTTCCCAACCATTTTATCAAACGACTCATCATGATTTTTCTTTTCACCAGTATCCTTTGCAGCGTTGCCGTGTCTGTGCTGCTGAAAATTTCCCGCAGTAAAAATATCGATATCGAGCAGGCCGTGGCGGTGAACTATATTGTTGCCGTGGCGTTGTGTATGTTTGTGTTGCAGCCGAACCTGAATGCTTGGAAAGCTTATCTGCCGACATGGTGGCTGTTTGCCGCGCTGGGCGTGTTGCTGCCTGCCGTGTTTGTGGTGATGGGGCGGGCGGTGCAACAGGCCGGGATTGTGAAATCGGATGCGGCGCAGCGGTTGTCGTTGTTTCTGCCGATTGCCGCTTCGTTTCTGATTTTCGGCGAAAAGCTGTCGCAGGGCCGTTTGATTGGGATTGTGCTCGCTTTTGTGGCGCTGTTCTGCCTGCTTTGGAAAGGCGAGGGCGGCGGTAAGAAAGCGGGCGGTTTTGCCGCCAACGCGGCTTTGCTGCTCGGCGTATGGGCGGGCTATGGGGTGATTGATATTTTGTTCAAACAAGTGGCCAAAAGCGGCACGGCTTTTTCGGGCAACCTGCTCATCGCTTTCTGCCTGGCCGGGATATTGATGTTTGGCTATCTGTTTTACAAAGGCAGCAAATGGACGGCGGCAGGCATTCTCGGCGGGCTGGTATTGGGCGGCTTGAATTTTGCCAATATCTGGTCGTATGTGCGCGCGCATCAGGCCATGAGCGAAAACCCGACCTTGGTATTTGCGGGCATGAATATCGGCGTGATTGTGCTCGGCACGCTGGTGGGGGCGCTGGTGTTTAAAGAGAAAATCAGCCAGATTAACGCGGCGGGGATTGCGGTGGCGCTGTGTGCGATTGCGTGTTTGTTTTATTGGCCGTATATGGCGCGTTTAATCGGCATGTGAAAGATGTGAAATAAGGCCGTCTGAAAGGATAATTGCTTTCAGACGGCCTTTTGATTGGGCAATCTTTATGCAGATGTTTTAGACGATTTGCCGAAATACACAAAACCGATTGCGCCCAACACAATCATCGGCAGGCTCAGCCATTGCCCCATCGACAAACCCAAAGTGAGCAGGCCGAGGTAATCGTCGGGTTGGCGGGCGAATTCGGCGAGGAAGCGGAAAAAACCGTAGCCAGCTAAAAACACCATCGCCACTTGGCCGGTGGGGCGGGGCTTTTTGGAAAACAGCCACACGATAACAAACAGGCAGATGCCTTCCAGCGCAAATTGGTAAAGCTGCGACGGGTGGCGCGGCAGCATGCCGTATTGGTTCAGCCATTGCGCCCATTGGGGATTGTGTGCGGCGGCCACCAAATCTTCATTGCGGGCCTGCGGAAAACCCATGGCCCAGAAAGCGTTGATGTCGGTGACGCGCCCCCACAATTCGCCGTTGATAAAGTTGCCCAAGCGGCCTGAAGCCAAGCCCAGCGGCACCAGCGGCGCGATAAAGTCGGCCACTTTCCAGAAGCCGATTTTATGTTTGCGGCCAAACAGCCACATGGCTGCCAATACGCCTAAGAAACCGCCGTGAAACGACATGCCGCCTTCCCATACTTTGAAAATATCGATTGGGTTGGCCAGATAGTCGGATAATTTGTAAAACAAAACATAGCCCAAACGTCCGCCCAGAATCACGCCGAAGATGCCCCAGGTCAGAAAGTCGTCCAGCATTTCTTTGGTGAACACACTGTTGCCCTGGGCGATACGGCGGCGGCCGAGCCAGATAAACAGAATAAAGCCGACAATATAGCTTAGTGCATACCAGCGGATGGCGAGGGGGCCGATGCTGAGTAAGACGGGATCGAATTGCGGGTGAATCATCATAATTAAGCAAACCTTGTATGTTTTCAGACGGCCATTATAGCGAAAAGCGGTGATGAGAAAAGGGGATACGGTGAGGGAGGCTTCATGATAAAGCGCCAAACCTGCACCTGGATTGTTGCCGGGCGCAGGTTTGGCAGGTTAGCTGATAATCAAAACCGGTGCTGCAGTTGTTTGGCCGCTTCGATAGCGTAATACGTCAAAATACCGTCGGCACCGGCGCGTTTGAAGGCCAGCAGACTTTCCAAAATCACTTTGTCGCCATCTAGCCAGCCGTTTTGAATCGCTGCCTGCAGCATTGCGTATTCGCCGGAAACTTGATAGGCGTAAGTGGGGACGCCGAATTCTTCTTTTACACGACGGACAATGTCCAAATAAGGCATACCCGGTTTTACCATCACCATATCTGCACCTTCCTGCAAATCTAATGCCACTTCCTGCAGGGCTTCATTGCTGTTGGCAGGATCCATCTGGTAAGTGTATTTGTCGGCTTTGCCTAAATTAGCCGCGCTGCCGACCGCATCACGGAACGGACCGTAAAAAGCCGACGCGTATTTGGCCGAATAAGCCATGATGCGGGTGTGGATGTGGCCGTTTTGCTCCAAAGCGCTGCGGATGGCGCCGATGCGGCCGTCCATCATGTCGGAAGGCGCCACCACTTGCGCCCCCGCTTCCGCATGGCACAAAGCTTGTTTGACCAAAACTTCAATGGTTTCGTCATTCAATACATAGCCGTCTGAATCAATCAAACCGTCTTGGCCGTGGGTGGTGTAGGGGTCGAGCGCGACATCGGTCATGATGCCGAGCTCGGGAAAAGTTTCCCGCAGCTTGCGTACGCTGGTGGGTACCAAGCCGTCGGGGTTAAACGCTTCTTCGGCAGTTTCCGTTTTGTTTTGAGTCACCACCGGAAACAGCGCCAGCATCGGAATGCCTAATTTTACCGCCTCTTCGGCGGTATAAAGCAGTTTGTCCAAGCTTTGACGTTTTACGCCCGGCATAGAAGGAACGTTTTCTTCCTGATTTTCACCTTCCAATATAAATACAGGGTAGATTAAGTCATTGCTGGTTAGGGTATGCTCGCGCATCAGGCGGCGGGAAAAATCATCTTTACGCATACGGCGCAAACGGGATAAAGGCAGGGTACGGTGCGGGAAGTTCATAGCTAGGTTCCGTAATAAATAGATTATGGGAATTGAACAAAACTCTTGGTGATTGTACGCTTCTCCACCGTTTAAAACAAAAAAGCCGCCCTTTAGGGGCGGTTTGTTTGTATTCAGATGGCCTTTATATCTGTATCGATGAAGAGGCGGCGACATCCCGTAAAATTATTTTGTATAAAATATCATTGTAAAACAGAGAGGTGTCGG
>CAYVIS010000013.1:0-21853 GCA_964451565.1 uncultured Neisseria sp. | reverse complement strand
TCGATTTTGGTGGTGATTCTGTATCTGATTGCGCAGATTGTAGGCGCGGGCAAGCTGATTCAATTGCTGTTCGGCATGAGCTATCTCTCTGCGGTGATTATCGTGGGCGTGTTGATGGTGGCGTATGTGTTGTTCGGCGGCATGCTGGCGACCACTTGGGTGCAGATGATTAAAGCGGTGTTGCTGCTCAGCGGCGCGACCTTTATGGCGTTTATGATTATGCAGGCCTCTGGCTTCAGCTTGGAGCAGATGTTTGTCAAAGCCACCGACATCCATGAAAAAGGGATAACGATTATGGAGCCCGGGGGATTGGTGAAAGACCCGATTGATGCGCTGTCGCTGGGTTTGGCGCTGATGTTTGGTACGGCCGGTCTGCCGCACATTCTGATGCGTTTCTTTACCGTACCCGATGCCAAGCAGGCGCGTAAATCGGTGTTTGTGGCCACCGGCTTTATCGGCTACTTCTACATCCTCACCTTCATCATCGGTTTCGGCGCGATTATTTTCGTCACCAAAGACAACCCCGATTTCTTCCAAACCATGATGAAAGAGGGCAAAACCGTGGTGGAAATGGTGGGCGGCACCAATATGGCAGCCATCCATTTGTCGGAAGCGTTGGGCGGCAATCTGTTCCTCGGCTTTATCTCTGCAGTAGCGTTTGCCACGATTCTGGCGGTGGTAGCGGGTTTGACCCTCTCCGGCGCTTCAGCGGTGAGCCACGATATCTACGCTTCGGTGATTCGTAAAGGTCAGGCCACTTCGCAAGAAGAAATGCGTGTATCGCGGATTACCGTGTTGTCGTTGGGCGTGTTGGCCATCTTGTTCGGCCTGATTTTTGAAAACCAAAACATCGCCTTTATGGTGGGCTTGGCATTCGCGGTTGCCGCTTCGGCCAACTTCCCGATTCTGATGCTGTCGATGTTCTGGAAAGGTCTGACTACCCGCGGTGCGGTTATCGGCGGCTTCTCCGGCCTGATTCTGGCGCTGCTGCTGATTATTCTCGGCCCGAGCGTGTGGGTGCAGGTGTTGCATAACGACGCACCGATTTTCCCCTATGGCAATCCGGCGATTGTGAGCATTCCCGCTGCGTTTATCATGGCTTGGTTGGGCTCGATTACCGATAATTCCGAGCGCGCCAAACGCGACCGTGCAGGCTACGAAGCGCAATATGTACGTTCGATGACCGGCATCGGTGCGGAAGAGGCTTCCGACCACTAAGCGCAGTATTGAACGCATCAACAGGCCGTCTGAAAATATCGTTTCAGACGGCCTTTTTATTTAGTACAATGCCGTCTGAACACATTTAAAGGATAGCGCCATGTATTTTGTCGACCGCACCGCCGTGGTGTTGAAACCCACCGCCAAGTTTCTCGAATGGCTCAAATCGTCGGACGACGACATGCCTGACCTCACCATCGAGCAACTGCGCACCAATTGCTCGGTATATCTGATTCCCGAATTCGACGAACCGGAAGCGGCCGTAAGCTATTTCGACGAGCGTTATCAGGAAATTTTTCAGGCCGAAATCGCCGCGTGGTATGTGTCACAGAGCAAATGGCCTGAAGACATGAGCCTGGTGGCGTTTTGGCAATACTTCGATATCGAAATCCACGATATGGTGTTGGACATGGAAGCATCCGACATGAATGTCAGCCCCGTGTTCGACAACATGATGTAAGCCCATGCAGCAGGCGTTTCAGACGGCCTTGCAGCCCTCGCGCAGCGGCCGCATCCTGATTATTGCGCTGCATCTGGCAGCGCTTTGCGTGTGTGTCGGTGCGTTTTACGGCTGGATGCGCTGGACGGGTATGCCGCTGCTGGCCGCCAGTTTTGCTTGGGCGTGGCACACGCAAAGCCTGCGCCGCCGCGATGCCGTGCACAAAATCGCCGTCAACCGCCAAGGGCAGGCCGCACTGTTTGTCGGCGCGGAACAAACCGCCTTTGCTGCCAAATTGACAAGCGGCAGCATGATTACCCGCCAAGCGCTGTTTCTGCAATGGGACGTGGGCGGCCAAACCATCCGCCATTGCGTTTTACCCGACATGACCGACCGCGAAAGCTACCGCCGCCTGATGGTGTGGGCGAAGTGGGGGCAGGTGAAAGATTAATGCCGTCTGAAATGTTTCAGACGGCCTCAAAAACCGATTATTCCAAACCAAAATGAACACTCTAAACGACTGGCTCAACCACCTCGAAACCGCCCACAGCAGCGGCCTGATTGACATGGGCTTGACCCGCGTCGGTGCGGTGAAAGACATTATGCAGTTAACGCCGCAATGCCCGCTGGTGGTGGTGGCGGGTACCAACGGCAAAGGCTCCGTGTGCGCCTTCCTCACTCAGATTTACAAACAGGCCGGATTCAAAGTGGGCACGCTCACCAGTCCGCATTTAATCCGCTTCAACGAGCGCATTGCCATCAACGGCGAGCCTGTCGGTGACGAGACAATCGTTGCCGCGTTTGAGCGCATCGAAGCGGCGCGTGGCGAGATTTCGCTGACGTATTTCGAATTCAATACCTTGGCCGCGGTGGATATTTTCATGCGCGAAAAGGTTGATGTGATGATTTTGGAAGTGGGCTTGGGCGGCCGTTTGGATGCAGTTAATGTGTTTGATGCCGATTGCGCCGTGGTCACCAGTGTGGATTTGGATCACCAAGCGTTTTTGGGCGACACGGTGGAGCAGGTGGCATTTGAAAAAGCCGGTGTGTTCCGCAGCGGCAAACCCGCCATCTGCGGCCAAAATCCGCCGCCCGAATCGCTGCGCCAGCATGCCGAAGCAATCGGCGCGCAACTGCTGCTGGCCAAGCGCGATTTCGATTTCAGCAAATTGGAACAGCAACAATGGTCGTTCCGCTTCCATCCGCAACATTCAGACGGCCTCAAGCGTAACCGCAACGCCTTGCCGATTCCTGCCCTGCGCGGTGCCTATCAATTGGGCAACGCCGCCTGCGCGCTGGCGGTGGTGGAATGCTTAAACGCCAAGCTGCCCATCGACATCGGCGCGATTAAACGTGGCTTGCTGCTGGTGAGCAATCCGGGGCGCTTCCAAGTGTTGCCCGGTCGGCCGCTGGTGATTCTCGATGTCGGCCACAACCCCCACGCCGCTCGTGCGTTGCGGCAAGGACTGATGGCGCTGCCGTTTGCCGAGCAGCGCACCGCCGTATTCAGCATCTTGAACGACAAAGATATTGACGGCGTGTTGGAGATTGTCAAAGACCAATTCGATGCTTGGCACATCGCACCGCTGCACCTGCCGCGCGGCATGAGCACGGAGGATTTGCAGCAGAAACTGCAGGCACACGGCATTGAAAATGTAAAAAGCTTTGATAATGTGCAAACTGCATATCAAGCCGCTTTGGCGGCAGCATCGGAAAATGATAGAATTACCGTTTTCGGCTCGTTCCACACCGTGGCCGAAGTGATGGCAACGCTGTAACAGGAAACATAATGGCAGACAACCGCTTGAATTCCCTCAATGATTACGAACAACTGAAACGCAGAAACCGCCGCCGTTTGGTCGGCGCATCCGTAATGGTGTTGCTGGCCGGTTTGCTGCTGGCCAAAGTGCTGAATCAGGGCGACAGCCAGGATACGGCGCAAAGCATCAGCATCAACGGCGCTTCCGACGTTCAGACGGCCTCAGAGACCGAAGCGCCGCAAGTTGCCATCAACAATCAGGCCGCACCTGCCGATGATGCTTCTGATTTGTCGCCCGCTGCGGTATTGGAACCTGCACCGGAAGGCAATACGCGTGCAACTGTGTTGGAAAATCCGCTGGCATCGACTGAAACGCCCGTTGCGCCTGCCGAAACAGAAGCGGTGGATCCGGATAAAGTATTTGAAGATGCGGTGGTCAACGAGCCGGTAGAAAGCACCGTGGCTGCAGAAACCCCGAAAGCGGCAGTTGCCGAAACCAAACCGGCTGCACCTGCCGCGCGCAATAATGCTGCCGCTGTGCCGCCGCCGGTTGTGGTCATCAACAACCGCGCTGCCGACAAACCTGCAACCGCACCGGCCAAACCGACAGCCGACAAACAAGCGGCAGATAAGGCCGCCGCCGAGCAAAAAGCGGCGCAGCAACGCCAAGCAGAGCAGCGTGCCGCCGATGCGCGCCAGCGTGAAGCGCAGCAGGCCGCGGCCAAAACTGCCGAACAGAAAAAAGCCCAGCAGGCGCAACAAGCCAAACAGCAGGCTGCACGCGATCAGGCTAAAAAGCAGGCTGATGCGGCCGCTGCCAAGAAAAAGCAGCAGGCCGCCGCACAAAAGAAACCGCAAGATATTCTAAACAATAAAGCTGCCCAAACCACAGCTAAAGCCGATCCGAAAGCGATTTTGGAAGGCCGCAACAATGCAGCCTCGGGCGGTAAGGCGATTATTCAAGCCGGTGCGTTCAGCAACCGCGAACAAGCAGCACAAGTGCGGCAGAAACTGGCTAATGCCGGGGTGAGCGCTTACATCAGCGAAGCCGAAACCAGCAAGGGCACGGTTTACCGTGTGCGCACCGGCAGCTACGCCGACCGCGCCGCTGCCAATCAGGCGCTGGCAAAAATCCGCCAGCAAGGCGTTGACGGGATGGTTATCGGACAATAATCATGGCCATGTTTGATATTCTCGCGCTTAGTGTGATTGCCGTGTGCATCGTGATTTCCATGATGCGCGGCGTCATCACCGAAGTCACGTCATTACTGATTTGGGTGGTGGCGTTTATCGTTGCCAAAATGTTTGCCGCACCGTTTGCCGAGGTGGCGCTCACTTCGGTGCAACCGCATGCGTTTGCGGTGGTGTTGGGCTTTATCCTGATTTTTGTTGCTGCATGGTTGGTGCAGCATTTTTTACGTTCGCTGTTGACCGCAGCGGTGTCTGCCGTAGGTTTGGGCGGCATCAACCGCATGCTCGGCGGCGTGTTTGGTGCGCTGAAAGGCATTTTGGTGGTGACATTGGCGGTGTTGGTGTGTTCGTTTACCGATTTGCCGAAAAGCCCCGATTGGCAGCAATCGTTCAGCGCAGTTTATTTTGAGGCATTGGCTCAGCTGGCTGTGCCGTATCTGCCGCCGCTGGTGGGTGAGCAGGTGCAATACCCGACGCTTTAACTTGGAGAAAATGCAATGTGTGGTGTATTAGGATTGGTGGCTCACGAGCCGGTTAACCAGCTGCTGTATGACGGCCTGCAGATGTTGCAGCACCGTGGGCAGGATGCGGCGGGCATCGTCACCGCCGAAGGCAATATGTTTCACATGCACAAGGGCAAAGGCATGGTGCGCGATGTGTTCCGCACCCGCAACATGCGCGATTTGACCGGTAATGCAGGCATCGCCCATGTGCGCTATCCCACCGCCGGCAATGCAGGCAGCAGCGCCGAAGCGCAGCCTTTTTACGTGAGCTCACCTTTCGGCATCGTGTTGGCGCACAACGGCAACCTTACCAACACCGAAGAGCTGTATGAAAACGTGTGCTACAAGCATCTACGCCACATCAATACCCGCTCCGATTCGGAAGTGTTGCTCAACGTGTTTGCACACGAATTGCGCCGCGAAGTGACTGCGACCGGCGGCACCAAATTAGAAGTCGAACATGTATTCAATGCCGTGGCGCAGCTACACAAACGCGTGCGCGGTGCTTACGGCGTGGTGGCACTGATTGCCGGCTACGGTATGGTGGCCTTCCGCGATCCGCTCGGCATCCGCCCGCTGGCATTGGGCAGCCAAACCGACGCAGCAGGCAAAACCGCTTATTGCGTGGCTTCCGAATCGGTGGTGTTCAATAGCCTTGCCTTCAATCTCGAACGCGATATCGCGCCCGGTGAAGCGGTGTTTATCACGTTTGACGGCCAGCTGCATTCGCGCCAGTGCGCCGACAATCCGCACCTGAATCCGTGTTTGTTTGAATACGTTTATTTTGCCCGCCCCGATTCGGTGATGGACGGTGTATCGGTTTATCAGGCACGGGTCAACATGGGCGTGACCTTGGCCGAAAAAGTCAAACAAGCGCTGCCGCTCGACGATATCGACGTGGTGATGCCGATTCCCGACACTAGCCGCCCCAGCGCCATGCAATTGGCGCATCATCTGGGCAAACCCTACCGTGAAGGCCTGATTAAAAACCGCTATATCGGCCGCACCTTCATCATGCCGGGTCAGGCAACGCGCAAAAAATCGGTGCGTCAAAAGCTCAATCCGATGAATTACGAATTTGAAGGCAAAAGTGTTTTACTGGTAGACGATTCCATCGTGCGCGGCACCACCAGCCGCGAAATCGTCGAGATGGCACGCGACGCGGGCGCGCGCAAAGTTTATTTTGCCTCCGCCGCGCCTGAAGTGCGCTTCCCGAACGTATACGGCATCGACATGCCCACCCGTGAAGAGCTGATTGCCAACGGCCGCAGCGCCGAAGAAATCGCCGCAGAAATCAGCGCCGACGGCTGCGTGTTCCAAGATTTGGCCGATTTGGAAAATGTGGTGAAAGCGCTGAATCCGCAAATCGAAGCGTTTGATAACTCCTGCTTCAGCGGCTGTTATATCACCGGCGACATCGACGAATCCTATCTGCAACGCCTGTCGGCAGGCAAATCATCTGCCGCCGCCGCGCAAGTGCAGCCGAGCCAAGTGGAACACAGCATCCGCATCAGCGACAATGATGATGAGGAAGAATAAGCGTTAAAGCGCAGTATGGTGAAAGGCCTGACTTCACAAAAAACGATACCCTATGCTCTTGCGCAGGCAGGAGCATAGGGTATCTTGGCAATTTTTTGTCTAACGGTAAGCATGACATCATACATGCTGAGGTAGCTACGCTTTCATAGTGCTGTTTCAAACAGTCGTAACGAGTGCAGCAACACGAAATTCTTTAACTTTTTCAAAGGCATTCTCCACCAAATGCCTCATTTATATAAATACCAATTCATTGACACATTCGGTCTCTCTTTATTCATTCTGTTAAGCAATATTCGCGCCTCTATCGGCAAGCAGTTGCTCAAAGGCATCAGAGCTTCAGCCTTTGTCGGCAACGACAAAGGCTACCTCATCCAATAATTTCACTGCTGAAGTAAAGAATGAAAGCCGTCTGAAACGCTTATTTGCTTTTTCCCGTATAGCTTTTCAAATCCTGCCACATCCGTGGCTCCAGTTTGAACAAATAGGCAATCAGCGGCAGGTTGCCGACGGCGACCAGCAAATAGAGCAGGGTGATGCTGTCGAATGCCCATAACAACACGGCGCTGAGGAGGGCGGCGGCGACCATAAACAGGCCGTTGACGATGTTGTTGGCGGCAACGGCGTGGGCGCGGAAGGCGTCGCTGCTGGCGGTTTGCAACCAGGTGTAAAGTGGCACGGAGAAGAAGCCGCCGAAAAAGCCGATGGCAATCATGGTCAGCATCACCGGGTAGGCGTTGGGTTGCGACAGAAACCAGCCGATGCCTTGCAGACTGGTGAAACGGTGGCCTTGGGTGAGCCAGACCAGCAAGAGGCCGCAGGCGGTGAGGCCGAAAGTGCCTAATGCCACCAACCCCAAACGCAGCACTTGGTGGCTGAGTTTGGCGCACAACACCGAGCCTGCGGCGATGCCGATGGAAAATAGCGCCAGCATCAGATTGAATACATTGTCATTGCCGCCGAGATGGATTTGGGTGAAGGTGGGCAGTTGGGTGGTGTAAACCGAACCGACAAACCAAAACCAGGAAATGCCGATGATGGCGGTGTAGAGTTCGCGTTGGGCAAAGGTTTGTTTCAACAAATCAAACGTGCCTTTGATGATATTGGGCTCAATCCGTGTGTCGGGTGCTTTAGGCGGCACGCCGGGCATAAACAGGCTGGTCAGCGTGCCGAGTACGGCCACCGACACTACCAGCGTGCCGACTACATTCGGGCTGAGTCCGGCTACAGCGGTGCCGATAATCTGGCCGAACAAAATGGCGATAAACGTGCCTGATTCAATCAGGCTGTTGCCCATCATCAGCTCTTTATTGTTGAGATAATCCGGTAAAATCGCGTATTTTAACGGCCCGAACAGGGTCGATTGCGTGCCCATGCAAAACAGGCAAAACAGCAACAGCGGCGCGGACTGGAGGTAAAACCCGACCGCAGCGGCGAGCATGACGAGGATTTCAAGCGTTTTCACCACTCGCGCCAGCCGTGCTTTGTCAAACTTGCTGCTGAGTTGGCCGGAAATGGCCGAAAACAGGAAATAAGGCAGGATAAACAGCAGCGCGCCCAGATTCAGCATTTGGCTGGGCGGCAGGAAATCGTTTTGCCCCAAACCATAAAAACTAATCATCACAAACAATGCGGTTTTGAAGAGATTGTCGTTAAATGCGCCGAGAAATTGAGTGCCGAAAAGCGGTGCGAAACGGCGGCTGGGGGCAAAATGGATATTATCTTTGAGGCTCATCGTCGGCTTTTTCGTCAGGTTTCTGGTTATCGGGATGCAGCTGCTCGGTGCTGTCATCGTCCATGATGATGCGGTAGGCGGGGCCTTCGAGGTCGTCGAATTGCCCGTTTTTGCCTGACCACCAGAAAAAATAGGCAATCATAAAGGCTAAAATAATGCTGATGGGAATCAGGATAAAGATGCTTTCCATTACAGAGTGCCTGTCAAATCGTTGAGCAGCAGCGTTTGGCCGCCGATGCTGAGGTATTCGTTGCGGATGCGGCCGATGTTTTCCTGTCGGTCAAACAGCGTCACATAATCTTTGTCTACAGCCCAATAAAACGGCGTGTCGGTGCTTTGATAAGGGGCGAGTGCACGGGCAGCAGCTTCTTGCGGCGGGGCTTCGCTTTGCAGCTTGACCATAAAACGGCCACTTTGCGGCGGCTGCTCGGTTTCATCATCGGGCAGCATAATGAAAAAGCCGACATGTTCGCCGGATGGGGTATGAATACTGAAATAATGCATGATGTGGTTTGGAATATGAGCCATGCCGTCTGAAAGCGGAATGCCATTCAACGTTTCAGACGGCCTGAAAACGGTAATGGTTTAATGTAACAGCTTGCAGGCGCGATGCAAAGGGTGCGAGCAGAGAAAGGCCGTCTGAAACACGATTTTTTTCAGACGGCCTCAATAGTAAGGCAGCGATGGGCGCGCTTAAATCAGCTCCAAATCGGGGCCGGCATTTTGGGCGCGACGGCTGCGCAATTGGATATCGATGCGCAAATCGTTGGCCGAATCGGCATTTTTAATCGCCTCCTGCAGACTGATGTGGCTGTTTTCATATAACTCATACAGCGCTTGGTCGAAAGTCTGCATGCCGCTGGCTTGTGATTTTTTCATCACTTCTTTGATACCGTGCACCTCGCCTTTGTGAATCAGCTCGGCAATCAGCGGCGAATTGAGCAACACTTCCACCGCCGCCACACGCCCTTTGCCGTGTTCGCGCGGAATCAGGCGTTGCGAGACGAAGGCTTGCAGATTGAGGGAAAGGTCGGTCAAAAGCTGCACGCGCCGCTCTTCCGGGAAAAAGTTGATGATGCGGTCGAGCGCTTGGTTGGTGCTGTTGGCGTGCAGCGTTGCCATACACAAATGGCCGGTTTCGGCAAAGGCAATCGCGTAATCCATGGTTTCGCGGTCGCGGATTTCGCCAATCAGAATCACATCGGGCGCTTGGCGCAAGGTGTTTTTCAGCGCGGCAAACCAGCTGTCGGTGTCAACGCCGACTTCGCGCTGGCTGATGATGCAGTGTTTATGGTTGTGGACAAATTCAATCGGATCTTCGATGGTGATGATATGGTCGTGGCTGTTTTCATTGCGGTAATCAATCATCGAAGCCAATGATGTGGATTTTCCCGAGCCGGTGCCGCCGACAAAAATCACCAAGCCGCGTTTCCTTAAAGCAATTTTCTGCAACACTGGCGGCAGGTTGAGGCTTTCAAACTTGGGAATCTCGCTGGTAATCGCCCGCAACACCAAGGCAGTTGCGCCGCGTTGCACCATGGCGTTAACACGGAAGCGGCTGGTATCGGGCAGGCTGATAGCGAAGTTGCATTCATTGGTGGAGGTGAATTCTTCGATTTGTTTGCTGCTCATGATGGAAAATGCGATTTCCATGCAGCGTTCGGCGCTCAAAGGCTCATCGGTGATGGGTGTGATTTTGCCGTCCACTTTCATCGCCGGTGGAAAATTGGTGGTGATGAAAAGATCGGAGCCTTTGTATTTGTTCATGTGGCGCAGCCACAGATGGAGCGATTCTTTGGCGGAAAGCGGCTGGTTTTGTTCCATTTTAATCATGCCCGGCGGGTAAAAAGAGACAGCTGCCATTATAGCAAATTCCCGATGAATAAAGCGCTGCGCACGCCTTTAGTCGCAACAAATTTAACAGGGTGTTGCGTTTGCACCGCCACGGGTATAATGCGGGCAACTTTTAGAAACACTCAGGAATAAGCAAATGTCGGCAACACAAAATATCTCAGCCGCCCCGGTGGCGGTTATCGGCGCGATGGCGCAAGAAGTCGAGCTGTTGAAAAGCGGGATGGAAAACGTGGAAACCCGTCAAATCGGCCGTTTCACGCTGTATCACGGCCTGTATGCAGGCAAGCCGATGGTGTTGGCACAAAGCGGCATCGGCAAGGTGAATGCGGCGGTGGCGACGACATTGGTGGTCGAGTTGTTCCATCCGGCCTGTGTAATCAATACCGGCAGCGCAGGCGGCTTGGGGCAGGGCTTGAAAGTGGGCGATGTGGTCATCGGCACTCATGTGGCGCACCACGATGTAGACGCCACCGCGTTCGGTTACGAAATCGGCCAAGTGCCGCAACTGCCGCGCATGTTTGCCGGTGATGCGCGGCTGGTGGCGGCGGCGGTTGAAGCCGCGGCGGCATTTGACGGCGCACATGTGCATCAGGGTTTGATCGTGAGTGGCGACCAGTTTATCCACAGCAGCGATAAAGTGGCGGCCATCCGCGCAAATTTCGACGGTGTACAAGTGGTGGAAATGGAAGCGGCAGCCATCGCGCAGGCCTGCGCGCAATTGGACGTGCCGTGTGTGGTGATTCGCGCGGTATCGGATTTGGCCGATGAAAAAGCGGAGATGAGCTTCGACGAATTTCTGCAAACCGCTGCGGTGCATTCGGCCAAGATGGTGCAGCAGCTGATTCGTGCACTGTAGCCGCACGTTTAATCAAAAGGCCGTCTGAAACTTTTCGTTCAGACGGCCTTTTGATTGCTTTTTACGGATTAGCCAAATAAGCCACGGCTTTGGCAAGCCGCCCGGGCACATCTTGAAAATGGCCGCCGTGGTTGAGCTTGAATGTGGTTTGCACACCTGCTTGGCGCCATAGCGCTTCGGCCGCTTGCGTATGGTTTTCGACTACGGCCATACGTGGATTTTTAGTATTTTTTTCTGTGTCGCCCACCGAAAAATAAGCGCGCTCGGGTAAGGTTGGCGCAGAATGGGTTTGCATAAATTCGAGCCAGCCGTCGAACCAAAGCGAGCCGGATACTGAGGCGATGCGTTGAAATTGATTGCTGTGATAGGCGGAATAAAGCGCAAACAAACCGGCCAGCGAATAGCCTGCGAGTGCACGCCATGCGGGCTGCAAATCCAGCGCCGCCTCGGCTTGCGGCAACAGCGTATCGGTGAGCGTGCGTAGATAAGCCGCTGCGCCGCCGCTGAAATCGGCTCCGCTTTTAAAAGCACGCGGTGCGGGCCAAGGTGAAAACGAGGTTTCCCAATCCGGCTCGATAATGGTGAGCAGGGTAATGTTGTTGGGCAGCAGCGCAGCCAGCGCATCATTTTCGCCCGGTTCGGGAAAAGTGATTACCAGCGGGTTTTCGGGGCGATGGTTGGAGGCGGTGTAAATAGCGGCGGTTTTACCGGCTAAAATGAGCGGATGTTTGTGCATATGCGTTTCAAATTTTTTTGAATGTGCAGAAAGAAAAGCGATCAGGCAAAGGCCGTCTGAAGCTTATTGTTCGAAAGACCTTTGCCTATTGGCGCTCGGGCACCAGCCGACTCCAAACAGCTTGATGGAAAGCGGTAGATTTACAAACGGCCGTCGCGAGCCATGATTTCTTCGGCGTAATCGCAGCTGGCGCTAATGGGAATGCCTTGTTTGTCGGCTTCTTTTAATGCGGCTTCCACCAGCCGCCGCGCCAAGCCTTGGCCGCGTGATTCGGGGGCAATGCGGGTTTCGGTGATGTTCCAGCCGCCGCCGATGATTTTATAGTCGAGGTGGCCGATTTCCTGCCCGTCGAGAATCAGGGCGAAGCGTTGCTGTTCGGCTTGGTGTTGGATGGTTAGCATAGAAGCGCTCCTTCTGATAAAGATGAGTTGAAACGGAACATTTGCAGTATAGGCCGTCTGAAAGAAACGGGCAATAATTCGGTTGGCGTGTCAGTTATGAAAAAGGCCGTCTGAACGCTTTCAGACGGCCTTTCAATAGACGGCGGTTTTATAAAAACAATTCTGCAAACAGCAAACCGAAAGCCACGCTGAATGCCATGCTCAGCAGGCCGGGTATCATGAAGCTGTGGTTGAAAATGAATTTGCCGATTTTGGTGGTGCCGGTGGTATCGAAGTCAATCGCAGCGATAATCGGGCCGTAGTTCGGAATGAAGAAATAGCCGTTCACCGCTACAAATGTGCCGATGATAATCGGTGCGGGCACGCCCAGCGAAATGGCGACCGGAAAGAGGGTGGCCACGGTTGCGCCTTGGCTGTTGACCAACACCGACAACACAAACAACGCAAAGGCAAAAGTCCACGGCGCGGTTTCCACCAAGCCGGATACAGCCATTTTCACTTCTTCCAAATGGCCGTGCATCAACGTATCGCCGAGCCAGGCAATACCGAATACGGCAATCACTGCGCGCATGCCTGCATGAAACACCGAGCCTTTGGTGATGGCGATATTGTCGGGTTTGCAGAACATGATAATCAGCGCGCCGGCAGAAAGCATCACGATTTCAATGGTATGCGCCATCCCCATCGGTTTGCCGTCAAACACCGGACGCAGCGACGGCACCGCGCCCATCAACACCACCAACAGCGCCGCCACCAGAAAAATGCCTACCGAAATTTTGGCGGTTTTGCCGACTTCGACTTCGGGAATGCCCACTTCTTTTTCGTTGAGCTTGGCGTAAGTTTCGCTTTGCAGACGGCGTTGGTATATCGGGTCGTCTTTCAACTCTTTGCCCATTTTGTTGACAAACACACAAGCCAGACCCAGCCCCAACAGCGTGGCCGGGATGGTGATTTTCAACACGTCAGCCATGGTGATGTGTTGCGGCTCCAAATAGGCCACGCAGGCGACCACCGCGGCGGCAATCGGGCTGGCGACAATCGCAAACTGCGAAGCAATCACCGCCATCGAAAGCGGGCGCTCGGGGCGGATGCCGTTTTTGCGGCTCACTTCGGCAATCACCGGCAACACCGAATAAGCCACGTGGCCGGTGCCCGCCAGTACGGTGAAGGTATAAGTGACGGCAGGCGCGATAAAGGTAATGTATTTCGGGTTTTTATGCAGCACACGGGTGGCGATTTTAATCATATAGTCCAAGCCGCCTGAAGCCTGCATGGCCGCAGCGGCAGACACCACCGCCATAATCATCAGCATCACGTCAATCGGCGGGCTGGTCGGCTCCAGGCCGAAGCCGAACGCCAACACAAACAAACCGATACCGCCCCACACACCCAGGCCGATACCGCCCACGCGTGCACCAATCAGGATGCACAGCAGCACAATGGCAAATTGAAGGAAAAACATAATCACTCCGGCGACTTATTGAAAGATAAAAGTTATGTAATTTTACCGTAAAGAAAATGCGGGTATGTAATTTTTTTACCGATTTGTTTGATATAAGTTCAACAACAGGTAACTTTATTAAATCAGCAAAATTGACATTCCCGTCGGCCCGTGTCTCAGGCAAGATAAAAGCATAAAGTGCTTGCCTTTTCAGACGGCCTTTTATATAAGAAAGGTTTTCCATTTAACGAGCAAAAACATGCAAACAGCGGGGCATAACGAGCGGCGGCTGTGGCTGATTGTATTGGCCGCAGCGGCGGTGTTGATGATCACCATGGGCATGCGCATGTCGCTGGGCTTATTTGTGCAGCCGATGGTGCGCGATACCGCTTTGAGCATCACCGCCATCAGTTTCGCCATGGCGGTCACGCAACTGATGTGGGGCGTGTCGCAGCCGATTACCGGCGCGCTGGCCGACCGCTACGGCGCGTGGCCGGTGTTGTGGACGGGCACGCTGCTGCTCGCGCTCGGCTGCGTGTTGGTGCCGCTGTTGCCGGGCACATGGGGGCTGACGCTGACGATGGGCGTGATGATTGCTTTCGGCGCAGGGGCGGGCAGTTTTTCGATTTTGATGAGCCAAGTGGCCAACAAGTTGCCGTTGCGGATGCGTGGCACGGCTTCGGGCGTGGTCAACGCGGGCGGCTCGTTTGGGCAGTTTGTGTTTGCACCACTCACGCAAGGGCTGATTTTGCTGCCGCTCACCGGCTGGCGCGGCGCGTGGTATGTGTTGGCCGCCATCAGTTTGATGGTGTTGCCGATTGCGCGCTGGCTCACACGCGGCGATACCAAACCGCAAATGCCAGCGGCCACGGCAGAAGCGCCGCAGCAGAGCCTGAAACAGGCGGTGGCGCAGTCGTTTCGCGACCGCAGCTATATTTTGCTGCATTTGGGCTTTTTCACCTGCGGCTTTCACATTGCGTTTTTGGTGACGCACCTGCCCACCGAAGTGGCGATGTGCGGCCTGCCGCCGAGCGTGGCTTCATGGTCGCTGGCGATTATCGGCATCGCCAACGTGGTCGGCAGCTTGGTCGTGGGCTGGAGCGTCGGGCGTTGGCGCAGCAAATACATTCTGTTTTGGATGTACGCCTCGCGCGTGGCTTTAATTGCCGTGTATCTGGCCTCGCCGCGCACCGACATCACCTTTTATCTGTTTGCCGCAGGATTGGGACTAACCTGGCTCGCCACCGTGCCGCCCACCGCCGCGATTGTCGGTAAACTGTTCGGCGTGCGCTATTTGGCCACCTTGTTCGGCCTCACCTTGCTGTCGCACCAAATCGGCGCATTCTTCGGCGCTTATCTCGGCGGTTGGGCGATTACCGCATTCGGCGATTACGGCTGGATGTGGTATGCCGATATGCTGCTGGCCGGTGCGGCGGCTTTGCTGAATTTGCCGATACGGGAAGAGAAGGTGGTAAGATTGTAATCAAATTACATAATGGTTTGAGTTTGATTAAAGGCCGTCTGAAAGATTTTAATCTTTCAGACGGCCTTTGATGTATTTCAATAACTTATCTATCCGCTTTTAAATCCACTAACCGTGTTCCGGCCAGATAGTCGTATAAAAATTGGCGGTCACGGTTGAAAAAGGCGAAGCCCCACGGCAGTATCCACCAAGTCAGAGCCATGCTGAAGGCGGTGCGCGGGGGTAGCGCGAGTTGGTGGCGCAGGGCGAGGTAGGCCAAGAGCGGGATAAATACGACAAACACGCAGGCCCAGAGAAAGCGCAGGCGCAGTTGTGGCAGTGGTGGGCGGGTATTGTGTGCGTTGCTCAGGCCGATTTTCCACACGCGCATCGGCAGTGTTTGGCCTTCGCGCAGCCAGTTGAGCTTGAAATACAGCCACCATGCGCCCAGCATAATCAGGGTGACAGCAAAGCTGGAGAGCAGCGGGGATATGCTGTTGGCCACAGTGGCGACGATGCCTGCCACGAGCGCGGCAACGGCGGTAACTGCGCCGACGAGCAGGGCTTCGTAAAGCAGCGCGGCGAGACGGCGTTTGAGGGAAACGGGCGGGAATGTTTGCATGGTATCGGGTGTGGTCGGAATGTGTGGCGATGTTAGCAGAAAACGGCGGCAGGGTGGGCGATTTGGGCTTATCCGGCTTGAAAATGCTGTCGGGTCAGCGCTAAGGCCGTCTGAACGTAATCGGGGTCGGCGTAGGGGTCGAGGCTGTGGGCGAGCGGGATTTTGCGCAGCCAGGTGAGCTGGCGTTTGGCCAGCTGGCGGGTGGCGATGATGCCTTTTTCGACAAAGGTGTCGTAATCGTTGAGGCCGGCCAGATAATCCCAGGCCTGGCGGTAACCGACGCAGCGCATCGAGGGCATGTCGGGTGTGAGCGCGGGGTAGGCGCTTTGCAGCTGCGCTACTTCTTCGACAAAGCCTTGTGAGAGCATATCGTGAAATCGGGTGGCGATTTGTGCGTGTAACTGGGCGCGGTCGGCAGGAATCAGCGCGATGGTGCACAAATCCAGCGGCGGCGTGTGGCTTTGTTGGCCAGCAAAATGGGTGCTCAGCGGTGTGCCGGTAAGCAGAAACACTTCCAGCGCGCGCTCGATGCGTTGGCTGTCGGTGGGTTTGAGGCGCGCGGCGGTGGCGGGGTCAACGGCTTGCAGGCGGGTGTACAGATGCGCCAAACCGTGTACCGCTTTTTCGGCCTGCAGCGCGGCGCGGGTGGCAGCGTCGGCTTCGGGCAAATCGTTGAGCCCGGCGGTGAGGGCGTGGAAATACATCATGGTGCCGCCGACAATCAAGGGCAAGCGGCCGCGTGCGTGGATTTCGCCGACCAGGCGCACGCAATCGCTCACAAATTCGGCGGCGCTGTAGCTTTGCAGCGGCGAGATGATGTCGATTAAATGATGCGACACGGCAGCGCGCTCTTGCCGGCTCGGTTTGGCGGTGCCGATGTCCATATCGCGGTACACCAGTGCTGAATCGAGGCTGATGATTTCTACCGGCAAATCGGCGGCGATGGCCAGCGCGAGGCCGGTTTTGCCGCTGGCGGTGGGGCCGAGCAGGGCGAGGGCTTTGGGATGAGGCATGGTTTCAGACGGCCTGACAGACAAATGGATATTATAACAGAGGCCGTCTGAAAAGAGGTTTCAGACGGCCTTTGGGTTAATGGGCAAAAAGGATGAAAAACAAATAGTTGTTTGATTTTACGATGAAACGTTTGTTTCAGCAGCGGGGTGTCCTAGGCTCCCGCCTGCGCGGGAGCGACGGGTGAAAGGTTTCAGACGGCCTTTGGGTTAAATGGTTGGAAAATGGAAAGCAAAAAGCCGTTTGATTTCATGATGAAACGTTTGCGTCCTAGTTTCCTGTCTGCGCAGGAGCGACGGACAAGGGGTTTCAGACGGCCTTTGCATATTCCAAGCAGCCAGTCAAACAAGCATGCAAACTTATTCCATCTGCCCGGCCGGATGAACTGAGGCAGGTGCTGCGGGAATTTGAGCGGCCTGCTGCTGCAGGTTTTCCAGCTGCGCGGCGTTTTCCTGCTCGATTTGCTGCAATTGTCTGAATTCGGGCAATTCGAATTTCGACAACTCGGGCAATTCGGCGCGGGTGGCGTTTTGCAATAATTTAAGCTGGTTGTCGATGCTCAGGCGGGTGGGCTCGTCGGCGCCGGTTTGGCTGAGTTGCTGGATTTTATAAGCCAAATCGCGGGTGGCCTGCTGGCGGCCCAACACGGCGTTTTGGCGCTCGCTGTAGTGATAATAATCGAGCAGGATTTTGCGGTTGGCTTCGACATCGCCCAGCGAATGGCCGCTGCCCGGTTCCAATTGCTCGGGGTCGAGGGTTTGGGTGTTGATGATGTAAACCTGCGCTTGCAGCGGCAAGGCGCACAGCAGGCAGCCTGCCAAGAATGCGGCTCGGATTTTTTTATTGTTGATTGATGACATCTTTAGCTCCTAGCAATCGGATTGGCGTACTTGATAGGGGCGCAGGAATTTTTCCAACAATTCGTACACGCCTTTATCGACCATTTCTTTCACGGCGGCGGTTTTGGGATCGCCGACTTCTACCGAATAATCAATGCCGTAATCTTTGGTGCCGATGAGGCGGAAGAAGTTGTTGCCGGTTTTGATGGTATAAAATGTGTTGGTCATGCTGACGCTGGCCAAGTCGTTGCTTTCTGGCATGCGCACCACGGCGCCGGTCCACGAATCAATCAAGCGCAGGTTGACGGTGGCGGTGATGGCTTGGGTGTTGTGCGAAAACTGATATTGGTAGATATCGACGCCGATGTCTTTATTGGTGGGCAATACGTTGGTTTCATCGTATTGGGTGACCGCGCCGCTGATGTAGTAGTTGGACGGGAAAATCGTGCCCACCGGCAAATGCTGCAAAGTGGTCATGGTTGATGCGAAATTCTGGATAATGCCGTTGGGCATCACATAGCGCGGGTCGAGGAAATTGTTGCGCGAATCGGTGAGCCCGTCGGGATAGAGCGGGGTCTCCACCACGTCAAAATATTTGAAGTGCGCCAGCGAATCCATCACCATATCCGATAATACGGTGGAATTGATGTCGAATACTTTGCCGGTTTTATCGCGAATCGGCGCGACTGCCATACGGAACCAGCCGTCCCCTTTAACTTCGCCCGATTTGAGCAGGGCTTCGCGTTGCGCCAAGAAAAAATCTTTGTGCAAATTGCTCAGACATTGCAGCTTTTTGCCGTAAAACGTGCTGCCGTCGCTGATTTGCTGGGCGCGTGCATCGGCGACTTTTTGCGTTTTGTCGCGGCTGCTTTCAGAAGCATAATGCGCACGTGTGGCCTGCAGGGTGGCCGTGCTGCAGGCGCTCAGCGCAAACAGAGCGCCGCAGAGGGTAAGGGTTTTCAGGATAGGGCGTGTCATCATTTGGATACGGCCTCAAATGTGTTGTTGCCGCGGATATTGACAATCATGTTGCTGTCGTCGTCATCATCGAAGCCGGTGCACACCACGCCTGCGCAGGCGCTGCCGCCGCTGCTCGATTGGGCGCGGATGGTGCTGTTGCGCGCGTCGACCCGCACATTGTCAATCTGCACGCGCGAATGGCTGTTGCCGCGTTGGCGGTTGTTTTCAATTACCACGATGCCGGCGTTGCCGTTTTTATTGTTTTGGGTCACGCCGTCTGAAACCACGCGGGTATTTTGAATCAGAATCTGTTTGTTTTTCGGATTTTCAATGCGGATGGCAGGCTCTTTGTCGCCCGCTTTGGAAACAATGGTGCCGCCTTGCACAATGATTTTATTGCCGCTGGTGGTCACTTTACCGCCCTGTAAACCGTTGATTTTAACCTGCTCGGTGTTGATTTTCTGCTTGTTGGCCGAAATGCTGGATTTTTGGCTGACAGAGCCTTTGTCGGTAATGGGATTGGGGGCGGCGATGGTGGGATAAGCTGTCACAAGCAGCGCGCCACCAAGGGCGCTTAAAGCCAATTTATATCGGATGTTCATCATACTGCTCTCCTGTAAAATCTAGCATAATCAATCTGTACATACTGCTCGATTGGGGTTTCATTCCGAAAATATGCCACAAGCCAGAACTGAGCCGAGCCAAGCCTAGCTTGCAGCATATTTGTTATTTGAACGATAGCGACAGGTTGTAGCGGCAGGGTGTCGACGAACCTGTCGGAAATATGAAAGATTATTTAGCAATCACACCACCGGCATAGGCGCTGCTTCCAGGGCCGGTAGCTGTGGCTTTTGCTTTGATATCGGCACCATCTAATACACCTACAGTGATTTTGGCATTAATGCCTTCCTGACCTTTTGGGGTAGCAGAGATTACACCACCGGCCATGGCTTCCGAATCTTTGCCGGATGCTTTAGCTTCTGCATCAACTGTGGTACCACCGGTCAGCGTGCCAACCGTAATAGTGGCATTGCCACCACCGGCAGCCCCCACAAGTTTGGCGGCATCACCCAAACCGCCTGCCTGCGCACCCGCAGCGGCCAGCATCAAACTCAAAAACAGAGAAATAGAACGCTTTTTCATAATTCAAACCTTTCTTGCTATTCAAAATGGAATATGACCGTTTTGTTTCACACAAAATCAGCAGACCTGTTTGAGACAATCGGCAAACACTTGAAGCGAGACTGAAGAACCCGTATCCGGTTGCGCAACCGTAGAAAACTTTACCACTTGTTATGAATAATCAGGTAATTAACCAATCCTGATTACGATAATGCAGCATTCGTTTTCTGTTGGTGAGAGTGAAGGTGTGAAAAGAAGTTCAAACAAATTTTAGCTTCAATAAATATTCATATAAATTCATTAATATTGTTCAAAATATTTCAGACGGCCTTGGGTAGTGAATTTTAAGCTTATTGGAGGAAGAATGATTAAGTGAAATTTCACTAAAAATAGCCCAATAAAAATAAGGACGGCGGATTGGCCGACTTGGAGATTTTGAGCATGCGGGATAGAGGAGGCTTGGCAGAATAATGATTGTATCTTGGCAAAGATGTATTGAGGCCGTCTGAAACGCTATAACGCTTCAGACGGCCTTGAATCCATTTTAGAAACAGATGCTTACTGACCGCGCAAAAATAGCGCATCCAATTCTTTCAATGTCAGCTTCACCCAGGTCGGGCGGCCGTGGTTACATTGGTTGCTGCGCGGAGTGCGTTCCATGTCGCGCAGCAGCGCGTTCATTTCCGGCAGGGTGAGTTGGCGGCCGGCGCGCACGGAGCCGTGGCAGGCCATGGTGCTGAGGATGGCGTTTTCGCGCGCTTCGAGGCTTTGGGCGCTGCCGTGTTCGGCGATTTCGCGCAACATATCACGGGCGAGGGCGGCGACGTCTGATTTGCCGAGCATTTGCGGCACGGCGCGCACGGCGAGGGTGTTGCCGCCGAGGTCGGACAGCTCCAGCCCGTATTCGCTCAGGGTGTCGCCGTGGTCGGCCAGCGCGGCGGTTTCTTCGTGGCTGGCGGCGAAGGTGACGGGAATCAACAGTTGTTGGGCGCTCAGGCGGCCGGATTCGGCGCGGCGGGCTTTCATTTTTTCATAATTGACGCGTTCGGCGGCGGCGTGCATATCAATCAAGAGCAGGCTGTCTTCGGCTTGGGCGAGGATGTAGATGCCCAATAATTGGGCGATGGCAAAGCCCAGCGGCGGGGTGTCGCCTGTTTGATGGCCGTCTGAAACGTTTGCCGGTTCAGACGGCGTTGCATCGCCGAAACGGGCTTGTTCAAATTGGCTCAATTCGGCATCGTCTGCATCGCTGTTTTGGCGGTAGAGTGCGGCGTAGGTGTTGAGCGCGGCTTGGCTTTCGCGCAGGCTGAGGCCGCGTTGTTGCGGTGCGCGCGCGGCGGGGGTGTAGGCGGCGGGTGCGGTTTTGCCGCTGCCGAAATTGCCGAAGCTGCTTTGCTGCGGCGGGGTTTGCAGCGTGAGGCCGTCGCCGCCTGAAGCATACGGGGATGAGGTTTCTGAAAGCGTTTCTGAAAGCGGATTGGCGTGTTCAGACGGCGTGTCGATGCCCATCATCTGATGCAGCACTTGTCCGGCGTTGCTCACGCTTTCGGTTTGGTCGGCGCGGGTGGCGGCCAGCGCTTTGTTGAGGGTGTGGAACACGAGCTGGTGCACGGCCTGGCTGTCGCGGAAACGGATTTCGGTTTTGGTGGGGTGCACGTTGACGTCGACGTTTTCGGGCGGCAGTTCGAGAAACAGCACGAATGCGGGCGTGAGGGCGTTGTGCAACACATCGCGGTAGGCTTGTTTCACCGCGTGCAGCATCACTTTGTCGCGCACGAAACGGCGGTTGACGAAACAATATTGCTGGCTGCTTTTGCCTTTGGCGAAGGTGGGTTTGGCGATGATGCCGCTCAGGCGCATGATGCCGGCGCCGCTGTCGATTTCCAGCGAGGCCGTCTGAAAATCTTCGCCCACCACCGCCGCCACACGCTCGTTGAGGCTTTGGGCGGGATAGTCGAACACGCTTTTGCCGTCGCGTTTGAGTGAAAACGCAATCTGCGGGTTGGCCAGCGCCAGCCGCTCCAGCATGGTGGCGCAATGGGCGTATTCGGTGTTTTCCGATTTGAGAAACTTGCGTCGCGCGGGGGTATTAAAAAACAGTTCGCCCACTTCGACGGTGGTGCCGACCGGATGCGCCGCCGCGCCGCCGGGGTTGAGCTTGCCGTCCA
>CAYVIS010000012.1:0-23547 GCA_964451565.1 uncultured Neisseria sp. | reverse complement strand
TTTAATAACTGCGGTATTAATGACAGTTGCAGGCAGGATTATTGCCGCTCTCGGCTTGTCATTTGTCAGCTATGTTGGCCTCAATGAGCTGCAAAGTTATTTTGTCAGCATAATATCGCAACAACTCGGCGGCTTACCCGATGATGCAATCCAGATTGCTTATATTGCAGGCGTAGGTGTGGCTCTCAATTGGATATTTGGTACATTTGCTTTTGTTGCATCACTTAAAACTCTATCTAAACTTTCGGCCGCAGTTAGTAAAAAATAAAGGGGATTTAACATGTTATATTTAATTACAGGTGTTCCAGGTTCTGGCAAAACTCTTAAGATGATGTCTGACTTAATGCGTCGAGATGATTTAAAAAATCGTCCACTTTACCTTGATGGCATCCCCGATGTTAACCCTCAAATTATCCCCAATCAGCCTATCCCCGAGGGTGAGTCGATGCAGACGTGGCACAAATGGGCACCGTCTGGCGCAATTTTAGTGATAGACGAATGCCAGCGTGTATTTAGGCCGCGCCCGAGTGGATCTAAAGTGCCTGATTATGTGGCTGAGCTAGAGACTCACCGGCATCGCGGTATTGATATTTTTTTGCTGACACAGCATCCAAGGCTTATCGATGTAAATGTGCGCAGTTTGATTGGCCACCATGTCCATATTGGCAAGACTAGCTTAGGCGCTCGCCGCATGGTCGAGTGGGAGCGGTGCGCAAACCCCGAGGCTAATGCAGATATAGCTAATGGCGTTAAAAGCGTCTATACCTTAGATAAAAAGGCATTCGGTGTATACAAAAGCGCCGAGGAACATACAAAAATTAGAACCAAGCGCAGCAAAATTGTAGTTATCTTTCCGCTGGCCATAATCGCAGTCTTAATCGGTGCGTGGTACGTATACGACTCATGGCGTGGCATTAGCAAACCTATTGAGCAGCCTCAAATTGCCGCGCCAGCGGCAAGCCCGCAGGCGGTTGGGATGGTGGTCGCGCCAGCGGCAAACAGCACAGACGGCGGCGGGCAATACCCGCAATACCAAAATACAGCAGCATCAGTAATAGAGCCTGAAAAGCCCTATTTGACTGAGCAAGATTATGAGCCGAGAATCCAAGGCCAGCCACATACAGCGCCAATTTACGACGCTATGAACAAAGCTGTAAAAACTATGCCTTATCCCGTGGCTTGCGTAAAAAATGCAAATAAGTGTACTTGTTACACAGAGCAGGCAACGCCAATTGGCGGTATGGATAAAGGTCGATGCCTTGATTTTGTAAAGAATGGTATTTACAATCCTTACAAGGAACGACAAGCGGTATTAGAAACGGCTCAGGCGGATGAAAGTACGCAACAAACTGCGCAGGTTTTTGAGCCTCTAGTTATGGTTATGGGCGGTAAACAAAAACCGAATCTGATGTATGACGGTTACGTTGAAGCAAGAGTAGATATGCAATAGGAGCAATTATGCAGCTTTTTATTGGTTTAATTATTTTGTACATTTTAATAAAAGAATATCAAAAAGATGGCTTGCCAGCAGTTCAAAGAATGCTTGTTAAATTAATTATAGCGGGAATTGTTATAGCTATTATTGGTGCAGTAGCAGTTTTTTCTTTTCCTTTTTTTCAATCTATGAAACTCTAAATTAAGTCAAGGGGAAGCTTTGTAAAGATTTTTGCTGTTTAAAATCTTTATGAATACCCCTTGACGCCCTGCAACCAAAATACGCTATTAGCTGGTGGTGGGGTAGTTTTATCGCCCCACCGCCTGCCACGTGGCGAACGCCGCCGGAGGCACTTTTAAAGCTTTAAAACCATGTGACACCGCCAAAAAACGGCCTGAATTTAAATCGAAAGTAAGATTGGTGCACATGGTTTATCTATAACCAGTCATAACGGTATCTTGGGTATAACCCGCATAAATAAGGTTTGAGGATGGATTATCTAGGCTTAGACGTTTCTAAATTAACAGTTGATTGTAAATTTAAGATTGGCAATGAATTTACTTATATGAAAATAGATAACACGCCCGAAGGCTTTAGCAAAATAGTTGACTACATTAATGATAATAAGCTTGAAGTGCATGCCTGTTGCGAAGCGACAGGCATTTATTATGTCGGGATTGCTGAATATCTCTATAAGCACGGTGTCAAGATAAGCGTGCTGAATCCGCTCATTATCAAGCATTATGCAAAATACCACATGATGCGTATTAAAACAGATAAGAAAGATGCAAAGTTAATAGCTCTTTATTGCAGTAAAAAAAATCCGCCTTTGTGGTGTCCGCAAAGCGAAGTTAAAAAGCAGCTACAAAGTTTGAACAGACGTATCGGCCAATTGAATCAAATGCAGACAATGGAAAGAAACAGATTGCAAGTGTCAGATGATTTCAGTCGGCCATATATTGAAGCCATGATTCATGACTTAGGCCGTCAAATAGAAGATTGTCGCCAACATTTGCAGCGCATCATTTCAAACAGCGGAGATTTGGCACAAAAGCAGAGATTATTACAAACGATAAAAGGCGTTGGCCAATCAACAGCAGTATGGTTGTTATCAGTGCTTGTTGATATAGATAAATTCCGCACGGCCAAACACTTTGTAAGCTTCTTGGGGCTTGCTCCCGTTATTAAAGAATCGGGAACAAGTGTAAAGGGTAAGCCAGTTATTTCAAAGATGGGGGATAAGTTTGTCAGGTCGGCTCTATACTGGCCAGCACGGGCTGCATGTACGCGATCTAAATTGTGGCGGCCTTGGTATCTAAAGAAGCTTGAAGATGGCAAGCATCCTAAAGAAATATATGTGGCAATGATGCGAAAAATGTGTGTTTATGCCTACACAATTTTGAAAACGGGCAAGCCTTTTGATGAAAATATGCATAAAAGGCTTGACGCTTGAATACGGTATCTTATTTATTACATTCTGTCAATCATCTTAACCCAAACTTGGTTATAATGACCGTTTCCGTTTTCAATCAGGAATTATCATGAACAAAACCTTCAAGTTCGGCGCTTTGGCGCTGGCCTCCGCACTCGCGCTGGCCGCCTGCAAACAGGAAGTGAAAAGCGCTGATGCTGCCGCTTCGGGCACGCAAGCCGCTTCCGCTGCCGCAGCTTCTCTCGGCAACCCAACCCAGCAAGCCAGCTATGCCATGGGCGTCGACATCGGCCGCACCCTCAAGCAGATGAAAGACCAAGGCACCGACATCGACATCAAGCTCTTCAATGAAGCCGTGCAAACCATGCTCGACGGCAAAGAGCCGAAAATGAACGAAATGCAGGCGCAAGAAGTGATGATGGGCTTTTTGGCCGAGCAACAGCAAAAAGCGCAAGCCAAGCTGGTAGAAGACGCCAAAACCAATCTGGAAAAAGGCGAAGCTTTCCTGAAAGAAAACGCAGCTAAAGAAGGCGTGCAAACCACCGCTTCCGGCCTGCAATACCAAGTCAAAACCGAAGGCACCGGCGCGCAGCCGAAAGCCACCGATGTGGTGAGCGTGGAATATGAAGGCCGTCTGATTGACGGCACCGTGTTCGACAGCAGCGCCCAACACGGCGGCGAGCCGGTGAGCTTCCCGCTCAACCAAGTGATTCCGGGCTGGACCGAAGGCCTGCAATTGATGAAGGAAGGCGCGGAATACACCTTCTTCGTACCCGCCAAACTGGCCTACGGCGACCGTGCCATGGGCGACAAAATCGGCCCCAACAGCACTTTGGTGTTCGATGTGAAGCTGGTTAAAGTGGGCGAAGCCAAATAAAAGCTGCCCCAACGCTTGCGGCTGAATCTGCTGTTTAATCCATCGCCCTCATCCGCAACCGCTCAATTATAGTGGGTTAAGTTTGAATCAAGACAAGGCGGGAGGCCGAAGCAGTACACCTGGTACGGCAAGGTGAGCCAGCGCTGTATTGGTTCAAATTTAATCTACTATAAAAGGCCGTCTGAAACACTTTATCGGTGTTTCAGACGGCCTTTAATCAATCATCAAACGATTATTTTGCCAAAACTTTTTCTTCAATCACATTCGGTTGTGCAGGCGTTTCAATCTCTGCCATCACATCTTCTGCACCATATCGTGAGCCATATCGTGCATATCGTTCGGCAGATTTGGCTTCGCGCTGCTTGTTGATAGAGGCCATCAAATCAGTAAATGCAATGGTTTTGGCCTGCTGCGGTTTGAAGGTAAACGTCGGCTTACCGAAATTAAACAGCTTCAAATTGCTGTCGATATTCAAAGCCTGCCCCTTGCTGCCGTCGAACTGCATATATTGACGCAAGCCCACCAGGCGGCCTTTTCGATCGAGATAAAAGCTGCTGAACAACGGGCTGCCATAGATTTCGCTGGCATCCATCGCGGTGACGCTTTCCATCATTTCACGGCTCACCTTGCGCACTTTTTCGTAACCTTCCGGAGTAGCGCCTGCTTCGGGTGAAGCTTGTTCCAATTCATCCAGTTTGGCTAAAAATTCGCGCAGCCCCGCATCGTAATAAGCCTTGCTGATGTCTTTATCCATCACCAACTCCAGCCGGTAGCGCCCGCCTGCCTGCTTGCCGAAGCTGTCCATCTCTTTCGGCTTAAACGCTTGCTGCGGCAATGCGCCATATGCTTTATAAGCCGCATAAACCGCTGCATGCACCACATGGCGCACCGGAATGCCCTGTTTGTCTTTTTCCGACAATGCAATGCGTATCGGCTCGCGCAGCAGGCGTTCGCGCATCGGCGGATCGACAAAGAAATTCAGAATCATCGGCAGGCTGTCGGGCAAATCAGCCGTCACGCTCAAATCTTTGCCGTCAAACAGCAGTGGTGCCTTTACCGACAGCCGCTCATTGCGTCCGTTTAACACCAGCTCGGGCACGAATTCCATCAGCTGCGCGCGCAAGTCGACCGCGCCGCTGTAGTTCAGACGGCCATTGGCGATATATTGCGCCAAGCCCGGATATTGCTGCACCGTATCGGCCATTTCGCCGCCCATACGGCCCTCGCCGAACAAAGCCGCCATCATGTCTGCATCCAGATTATCCACGCCGTCGGTTTGATTTGCTACCGAATCGCCTGCGGCCGCTTGCGCCACCTCTTGCGCAGCCGCACGTTCACGCATCAGCGCTGCCGCTTCGGGCGCCACGCCGTCTGCCTGCTTGCTCAAATAAACCCGCCCCTCGCCGCTGAAGTCATAGCTGTAATCCTGCTTCAGGCTGCGCGCCATCGAAATCTGCATCATTTCCTGCGGCGTTTTGCCGTCCAAGCTGCTGCACGCGCTCAGACCCAATGCGGCCAATGATACCGCCAATAAGGTTTTCCTCATTATTTCTTCCTTTTTATGGATTACGGAATGTTTATTCTAGAATAGAATCCCAAGCCATACCAGCAATCTTAAAAGAAATTCGTTATAATATTATTTTCACCTGCACGCATTGCCATCATGCCTTATACCGTTTCCCTTGCGCCCGACCAAACCGCGTTCTCCGTCAACGAAAACGAGCCGATTCTGGCCGCCGCCAAACGCCAAAACCTCAATCTGCCCCATTCCTGCCAAAACGGCATTTGCGGCCAATGCAAAGCGCAATTGGTCGACGGCGAAGTGGTGCAGGGCACGCATGCCGAGCTGGCTTTAAGCGCCGAAGAAGCCGCGCAAGGCAAGATTTTAATGTGCTGCTGCACCGCCAAAAGCGATGTAGTGCTGAAAGTGCCCGGCTATAACGGCGCCGATGCGCCGCCGGTGAAAACGCTGCCCGCACGCGTGTTCGGCATCGACTTCAAACATGATGTCGCCATTGTCACCCTCGCTCTGCCCAAAGCGCCGCCGTTTGTGTTTTGGGCGGGGCAATATATCGACCTGCTGCTGAAAGACAACCAAACCCGCAGCTATTCGATTGCCAACAGCCCCGCACACGCGGAAACGCTGGAGCTGCACATCCGCAAACGCGACGGCGGCCTGTTTTCCGGCATGTTGTTTGGCGAAGAAGCCAGCGTGAAAGAAAAAGCCATCTTGCGCATCCGCGGCCCCTTGGGCACGTTTACCCTGCAAGACAGCAGCAAACCCATCATCATGCTGGCCACCGGCACCGGCTTTGCCCCCATCCGCAGCCTGCTGCAACACCTGATAGACAGCGGCAGCAGCCGCAGCGTGCATCTTTACTGGGGCGCGCGCAAACAAGACGATCTCTACCGCCTGCAAGAAGCCGCCGACCTGATTGCGCGCCTGCCCGACGCCCGCTTCACACCCGTGTTGTCGCGCCCCGATGACGGCTGGTGCGGCGCGCGCGGCTATATCCAGGCGCACGTAGCCGCCGATTATAGCGACCTCTCCGATTATGAAGTGTATGCCTGCGGCTCAAGCGACATGATTGAAAATGCGCAAAAACACCTCGAAGCCGAACGCAGCCTGCCGCCCGAAGCCTTCTTCTCCGACGCCTTCTCTCCGGCACCCTAAACCTGCTTTCAACCGGCCGCCTGCCTCTGTGCAGGCGGTTTTTCTTGGCATAACGCGCAAAAACAAGCCGCAAAAACCATCAGCCGCAAGCGATTCTGCAAAACCAAAGTTGTTTTTCCCACACCATTGCAGCAAAAAAAGCGCAATCAGCGCCATTTTCCACGCCAACCGCCCCCAACCTTGACTTGCATCAAAACTTGATAATGGTTTTTACCTATAATCACATTCAGTCAACAATGAAATCAATAACAAGCAAAGGGAACACGATATGGAGCTGCTGAACGAATTATTTAAATCCCCTGTCGGCATTTTGTCGTTTATCACAATTTTATTTGTGATTGTGATTGCCACCTTTTTATTTTTCTGGGTTAAGAAACAGGCTGACCGCAGCCGAAGCTCGGAAAACTGATTTTTGTTTTATCTCTTTCCTCTTGATGTGTGTGTGTTTGGGTGTGGTTTCGTACCACACCTTTTTTTGCCTGCGTTCATGGCAAAGGCCGTCTGAAACCTATTCAAGAAATCGGTTTCAGACGGCCTCAGGCGCAGCATTTAAAAATATAGCGGATTAGAAATAAAATAATTCAATACATTCAGGTGGCTGAGCTTGTCGAAGCCATGCCGAGGCTCAAGAGAGGCCTCGATAAGCTCAGCCACCTGTTTTGATTTTACGATATATCAATGTTCGGATTTAATTATAATCCACTATATTTCACACCGCCGCATCAGCCCGCTCGCCGGTGCGAATGCGCACCGCCTCTTCCACCGGCAGCACAAAAATCTTGCCGTCGCCGATTTTGCCCGAACGCGCCGCTTCCACAATCACCTCAATCGCCCGCTCCACATCCGCATCGGCCAATACCAATTCCAGCTTCACTTTCGGCAGAAAATCCACCGCATATTCCGCGCCGCGGTAAATTTCGGTGTGGCCTTTTTGGCGGCCGAAGCCTTTCACCTCGGTAACCGTCATGCCGGTGATGCCGATTTCGGTCAGCGCCTCGCGCACGTCATCCAATTTAAACGGCTTGATAATGGCCTCGATTTTCTTCATTTCCCTCTCCTAAACACAATTAACCTGCATAATGATGAACAAAAATTAACACAAAGCCCTGCTTTATTCAATCAGCCTTTCCCGCCGCTTTCCGATATTTTTCAGACGGCCTGATTGTCGACCATTTTATATGCCGTCTGCGCAAAAATATCCAAGCATCGGCCATGAATTTCGCGTACAATTCAGCTTCTTTACAACCGCATTTGTGAGCCGAATCCATGTCTGTCGTTTTGCCCTTGCGCGGCACCTCTGCCTTATCCGATTTCCGTGTTGAAAAACTCATGCAAAAAGCCGCTGCCGCAGGTCTGCCCTCTGCCGGATTGCGCAGCGAATTTTGGTATTTTGTCAGCAGCGCCGCCGCGCTTGCCGCCGACAGCGTTGAAAAATTGCAGGCCCTGCTCGTAGCCGAAAGCGTGAACACCACGCCGAAAGCTTCAGACGGCCTGCATTTGTTTTTGATTACCCCGCGCATCGGCACCATTTCGCCGTGGGCATCGAAAGCCACCGACATCGCCCACAACTGCGGCTTGGCCGACATCGAGCGCATCGAACGCGGCATGGCCGTGTGGATTGAAGGCACGCTCACCGAAGCGCAGCAGCAACAATGGGCGGCGCTCTTGCACGACCGCATGACCGAAAGCGTGCTCACCGATTTTCAGACGGCCTCTGCCCTGTTTGCCCACCCCGAAGCGCAAACCTTTGCCACGGTGGATATTCTCGGCGCAGGCAAAGCAGCCTTGGTGCAGGCCAACCGTGAATTGGGTTTGGCGCTCTCGCCCGACGAAATCGATTATTTGGTGGAAAACTACCAAATCCTCAAGCGCAATCCCAGCGATGTCGAGCTGATGATGTTTGCGCAGGCCAACTCCGAACATTGCCGCCATAAAATTTTCAATGCCGATTTTATTCTTGATGGCGAAGCACAACCCAAATCGCTGTTCGGCATGATTCGCGACACCCACAAAGCCCACCCCGAAGGCACGGTAGTCGCCTATAAAGACAACTCCTCCGTGATTGAAGGCGCTACTGTCGAGCGCTTCTACCCGAGTGCCGCCGAAAACCAGGGCTACCGCTTCCACGAAGAAGACACCCACATCATCATGAAAGTGGAAACCCACAACCACCCCACTGCCATCGCTCCATTTGCCGGTGCGGCCACCGGTGCAGGCGGCGAGATTCGTGATGAAGGCGCTACCGGCAAAGGCTCGCGCCCGAAAGCCGGCCTCACCGGTTTTTCCGTGTCCAATCTCAATATTCCCGGCGCAGAACAGCCGTGGGAACAATATTCCGCTGCCGAAGCCGCATACGGCAAACCCGGCCACATCAGCAGCCCGCTCGACATCATGCTTGAAGGCCCCATCGGCGGCGCGGCGTTCAACAACGAATTCGGCCGCCCCAACCTCTTGGGCTATTTCCGCACCTTTGAAGAACAGCACAACGGCCAAATGCGCGGCTACCACAAGCCCATCATGTTGGCCGGCGGTTTGGGCAGCATCCAAGCGCAGCAAACGCATAAAGACGAAATCCCCGAAGGCGCGCTGCTGATTCAGCTCGGCGGCCCGGGTATGCTTATCGGTTTGGGCGGCGGCGCAGCTTCCAGCATGGACACCGGCACCAACAAATCCGACCTTGATTTCAACTCCGTGCAACGCGGCAATCCCGAAATCGAACGCCGTGCGCAAGAAGTCATCGACCGCTGCTGGCAGCTTGGCGAAGCCAACCCGATTATCTCGATTCACGACGTCGGCGCAGGCGGCCTTTCCAACGCTTTCCCCGAATTGGTTAACGATGCCGGTCGCGGCGCGGTGTTCAAGCTGCGCGACGTACCGCTGGAAGAACACGGCTTGAGCCCGATGCAGATTTGGTGCAACGAAGCGCAAGAGCGTTATGTGTTGGCGATTTTGGAACAAGATTTAGACACTTTCCGCACCATCTGCGCGCGCGAACGCTGCCCGTTTGCCGTGGTAGGCGTGGCCACGGATGACGGTCATTTACAGGTGCGCGATGATTTGTATGACAACAATCCCGTTGATTTGCCGCTCAACGTATTGCTCGGCAAACCGCCCAAAACCACCCGCAGCGACAGCAAACAAAGCCTGTCTGAAAACGTGTTCGACGCCGGCCAATACGATTTGCGCGAATCCGCCTACCGCGTGTTGCGCCTGCCCACCGTAGCCTCGAAAAACTTCCTCATCACCATCGGCGACCGCAGCGTCGGCGGCATGACCCACCGCGATCAAATGGTCGGCCGTTTCCAAACCCCCGTGGCCGATGCTGCCGTGACCATGATGGGTTTCAACACCCATCGCGGCGAAGCCATGAGCATGGGCGAAAAGCCGACCGTGGCGCTGTTTGATGCCCCCGCATCAGGCCGCATGGCCATCGGCGAAGCGATTACCAACATCGCCGCCGTCAACATCGGCAATATGGGCAACATCAAACTTTCCGCCAACTGGATGGCTGCCTGCGGCAACGCCGGTGAAGACGAAAAACTCTATCGCACCGTCGAAGCCGTATCGCTCGCCTGCCAATCTTTGCAATTGAGCATTCCAGTGGGCAAAGATTCGCTCTCCATGAAAACCGTGTGGCAAGACGGTGATGAACAAAAATCTGTCACCTCGCCGTTGTCGCTGATTATTTCTGCGTTTGCGCCGGTGCAAGACGTACGCAAAACCCTCACGCCCGAGCTGAAAAACGCCGCCGACAGCACCATTTTCGCCATCGACTTAGGCTTCGGCCGCAGCCGCATGGGCGGCAGCGCCTTGAGCCAAGTGTGGAAAAACATCAGCGGCATCGCCCCCGATTTGGACGATACCGCCCATTTGGCCGCGTTTTACCGCGTGATGCAAGCGCTGGTGGCCGAAGGCAAACTGCTGGCCTACCACGACCGCGGCGACGGCGGCCTGTTTGCCACGCTGGCCGAAATGAGTTTTGCCTCGCATCTGGGCATGAACCTCGACTTGGCCGCCATGATTGAGCAAGCCCGCGCCTGCAGCGACAACAGCAAACTGCAAGATGCCGCCGTGCGCACCTTATTCAACGAAGAATTGGGCGCCGTGATTCAAGTGGCTGCTAAGCACGCAGAAGCCGTTCAGACGGCCTTTGCCGAAGCAGGCTTGGCCGATGCGCTGCACGCCATCGGCAGCATCAACCACAGCGAGCGCCTGCTGATTCAAAACGGCAACACCGTGCTGCTGAATGAAGACCGCCTCGACCTGCAAAAAGCCTGGGCGGAAACCAGCTATCAAATGCAGCGCCTGCGCGACAACCCCGCCTGCGCCGACAGCGAATACGCGCTCTTGGCCGACGACAAACGCAGCGCCCTGTTTGCCGACCTCACCTTCGATGTGGCCGAAGATTTGGCCGCGCCGTTTATCAACAAAGGCGCTCAACCGAAAATCGCCGTGTTGCGCGAACAAGGCGTCAACGGCCAAATCGAAATGGCCGCCGCTTTCAACCGCGCCGGATTCGATGCTTATGATGTGCACATGAGTGATTTGATGGCAGGCCGCACCAATCTGGCCGATTTCCACATGCTTGCCACCTGCGGCGGCTTCAGCTACGGCGACGTGCTCGGCGCAGGCGAAGGCTGGGCGAAATCGGTATTGTTCCACCCCGAATTGCGCGATATGTTCGCCGCCTTCTTCGCGCGCGAAAACACCCTCACGCTGGGCGTGTGCAACGGCTGCCAAATGGTGAGCAACCTCGCCGAAATCATCCCCGGCACCCAAGGCTGGCCGAAATTCAAACGCAATGCCAGCGAGCAGTTTGAAGCACGCCTGAGCATGGTGCATGTGCCCAAATCGCCCTCGCTGATTCTGGCTGAAATGGCGGGCAGCAGCCTGCCGGTAGTGGTGAGCCACGGCGAAGGCCGCGCCGATTTCGCCCATTTGGGCGGCAGCGTTTCAGGTGATTTGAATATCGCGCTGCAATATGTCGACGGCCAAAACCAACCCACCGATGCCTACCCGCTCAACCCCAACGGCTCGCCGCAAGGCATTGCCGGTGTGACCAACCTCGACGGCCGCGTCACCATCATGATGCCGCACCCCGAGCGCGTGTACCGCAGCGCCCAAATGAGCTGGGCGCCCGAAGGCTGGGGCGAACTGAGCGGCTGGTACCGCCTGTTTGCCGGTGCGCGCAAAGCATTGGGTTAAACGCTTTTTTGCCGCATAAAGGCCGTCTGAAAAGGTTGTCGTCGTACAAACCTTTTCAGACGGCCTTTGCTTTTATTTTGTGTTATTTTATATTCAATAACCTGCCCGATTACTCTGCGGATACCGCCTTTATATATAGTGGATTAGATTTGAATCAGGACAAGGCGGGGAGCTGTAGACAGTACACCTAGTACGGCAAGGCGAGCCAACGCTGTACTGGTTCAAATCTAATCCACTATACATCAAAGCCGTCTGAACAAAGGAACACCCACATGACCAGCCCCACCAAACTTACCGCCAAAACCGCCGATGTCGGCGGCATTCCCGTAGCCCGCGTACTGCCGCAGGCCAAAAAACGCACCATAGGCGCATGGTGTTTTCTTGACCACGCAGGCCCCAGCACATTCGCCCCCGGCGAGCCCGGCCTGCAAGTGGGCAACCATCCGCACACCCACCTGCAAACCTTCACCTGGATGCTGGCCGGAGAAATTCTGCATAAAGACAGCCTCGGCAACGAAATGCCGATTCGCGCCAAACAAGTCAATCTGATGACCGCAGGCCACGGCATCAGCCACACCGAGCAAACCCCGCCTGAAAGCCGCGAGCTGCATTCCGTGCAACTGTGGATTGCCCTGCCCAAAGCGCACGACATTCCCGCTTCGTTCCACCATTATCCTGAGCTGCCCGAATGGCAGGATGAGGCCGCCGACTATATCCTCACCACCGGCAGCTTCTGCGGCCACACCGCACCGACGCTGCAATATTCCCCGCTCGTGGGCGTGGATATCCGCTACCGCCAATCCGGCGCGCACACCCTGCCGCTGCGCCCCGATTTTGAATACGGTCTGCTGGTGTTGAAAGGCCGTCTGAAACTGAACGGCGAATCTTTCGCGCCCGATGAATTGGCTTATCTGCCCACAGGTTCAGACGGCCTCACGCTGGAAACCGACACCGACACCCATCTGCTGCTGATTGGCGGCGAACCGCTGGATTTCGAGCCGGTTATCTGGTGGAACTTCGTTGCCGCCGACCGCGCCGAAATCGAGCAAGCCGGCGCCGATTGGAACGCCCGCAGCCCGCGCTTCGGCAAAGTCGACACCGAACTCAAACGCCTGAGCGCACCAGAAGTGCCGTGGGCAAAAAGCAAATAATCTTAAAGCAATAAAACAGGCCGTCTGAAAACGATTGATGCTTTCAGACGGCCTATTGGTTTATATATAGTGGATTAGAAATAAAACAGTTCAACATATTCAGGTGGCTTGTCGAAGCCATTCAGAGATTCAAGAGCGGCTTCGACAAGCTCCGCCACCCGTTTTGATTTTCACAATACATTAAAAAGCAGCTTATATATTCTGCCCGGCAAACCACGCCAACTCATCCCGCAGCTTCACCACTTCACCAATCACCATCAGCGCCGGACGCTCGGCCTGTTCCGCCAGTGCAGGCAAATCCTGCAACACGCCGGTCTGCACGTTTTGTTTGGCCAGCGTGCCGTGCGAAATCACCGCCACAGGGGTATCCGCGCTGCGGCCGTGTTTGATCAGCTCGGCTGCGATTTCGGCGGCCTTAATCGTGCCCATATACACCACCAGCGTTTGATTGCCGCGCGCCAGCGTCTGCCAATGCAGCTCGTGGCCGTCGGGGCGGCAATGGCCGGTGATGAAGAGCGCGGTTTGGGCGCTGTCGCGGTGGGTGAGCGGAATGCCGGCATAAGCGGTGGCGCCCAGCGCGGCGGTCACCCCCGGCACGATGCGGAACGGAATGCCTGCGCGCGCCAGCTCCTGCGCTTCTTCGCCGCCGCGCCCGAACACAAACGGGTCGCCGCCTTTGAGCCGCACCACGCGTTTGCCTTGTTGTGCGTAATGCACCAATAAGCGGTTGGTTTCTTGCTGCTGCACCTGATGCAGCCCCGCACGTTTGCCGACGCAGATTTTGTCGGCATCTTTGCGGATTAAGGCGCGGATTTCGTCAGACACCAACGCGTCATACAACACCACATCCGCCGCCTGTATCGCCTGCAAAGCGTGCAGCGTCAGCAAACCCGCATCGCCCGGCCCCGCGCCCACCAATACCACTTCGCCCTGCAGCGGCTGCCAGCCTGCCAATTGCTCGTTGAATGTCTGTTCCGCATCGTCTTCGCGGCCTTGCGCCACCAGCGTGTCGAAGCGGCTGGCAAACAGCGTTTCCCAAAAGCGGCGGCGCTCGCTCAGGCTGTCGATGGCGGCTTTTACCCGCTGCCGCCACGCGCCTGCCAAAGCGGCCATTCTGCCGATGTGTTGCGGCACCAGCGTTTCAATCTGTTGGCGCAATTGCCGTGCCAACACGGGCGAAGTGCCGCCGCTGGATATGGCAATCTGAATCGGGCGGCGGTCAATCACGGCAGGCACGATAAACGAACACAAATCGAGCTGATCGACGGTGTTGCAGAATTTGCCGCAGGCTTCGGCGGCCTGATAAATGTGGCGGTTCAATTCGTGGTCGTCGGTGGCGGCCACGGCCAAAAACACATCGTTTAAAAAGGCCGTCTGAAAATCGCCACCCAGCCATTCGATGCGGCCTTCATCGCGCCATTGCTGAAACTGCGGATTCAATTCCTGCGCCACCACCCGCAGCCGCGCGCCCGCCTGCAACAGGCTCTCGGCCTTACGTTCGGCCACATGCCCCGCACCCGCCAGCAACACAGGGCGGCCTTTCAAATCGGTGTAAATCGGGTAGTGGTTCATGAGTGTGCCTTGATTGTTATCTTTGATTGGCGCCTATATTAAGGCCGTCTGAAAAGCAGCGGAAAGAATCGTTTTTGCTTTATTTAGCAGATTTCGTTATATCAATACTTTTCAGACGGCCTTTTTCACATTTGGTTATAAACACATAAACAACCATTCTTTCTCAATTCCACCGCAGCGGCAGACAATACGGCAAACCACAAAACCAATGGAACCGCCATGCCCAAACCCGAATTCTGGCGCATCCCCGCCGCCGATGTCGCCGCACTCGACCGCGCCGACAATTTGGCCGCAGCCCTCGCCGCGCGCCTGCAAGACATCGCCGCACGTTTCCCAAACGCCGTGTTCGCCTCCAGCCTCGCCGCCGAAGACATGGTGATTACCGACCAAATCTGCCGCCTCGGCCTGCCCATTCGCATCATCACCCTCAACACCGGCAAGCTCAACCCCGAAACCGAAGCGTTGATTGCCGCCACCAATGCGCACTACCAAACCGAAATCGAAGTGTATGACCCGCAGCCCGAAGCTGCCGCCGCATTCGAACGCGATTTCGGCATGGCCTCGATTTACGAAAGCATCGAGCGGCGCAAACAATGCTGCCACATCCGCAAAATCGAGCCGCTCAACCGCGCCCTTGCCGATGCCCCCGCTTGGCTCACCGGCCAGCGCCGCAGCCAGTCGGCTACCCGCAGCGAGTTGGCATTTGAAGAGCAAGACAGCGCGCGTAATATCACCAAATTCAACCCGATTTTCGATTGGGAAGAAGCCGACGTATGGGCTTACGCGCAGCAACACCAAATCCCGCTCAACGATTTATACCGCCAAGGCTACCCCAGCATCGGTTGCGAGCCCTGCACCCGCCCGGTAAAACTCGGCGAAGACATCCGCGCCGGACGCTGGTGGTGGGAAAGCCAAAACAGCAAAGAATGCGGCTTGCACAAATAAGCGCCCTATCCACAGAGGCCGTCTGAACGCGTTCAGACGGCCTCTGTTCCTTCCCCGCAGGTGCTGATATCCTGTTTACCTGTTTACCTGTTTACCGTCAAACTTGCCAACCCAATGAAAGCACCGCCATGAAAAAAATTCTGATTCTGCTCGGCAGCCTGCGCAAAGATTCGTTTAACCGCAAAATCGCCGAATATCTCGTTGCCAACCCGGCCGACGGCCTGGCTTTTGAAATCGCCGACATCAGCGATTTGCCCGTTTACAATCAAGATTTCGACGAAGACTCACCCGCATCCTACACCCGCCTGCGCGACCAGGTGCAGCAGGCCGACGGCGTATTGTTTGTTTCGCCGGAACACAACCGCAGCATGCCCGCCGCCTTGAAAAATGCCATAGATGTTTGTTCGCGCCCCGCCAAAAAAAGCGTGTGGAACGGCAAACCCGTGGCCGTGATTACCGCCTCACCCGCCCGCACCGGCGGTATGGCCGCCAATCTGCAAATCCGCCAAAGCATGGCGGTGCTCAACGCACCCTGCCTGCCCTCCGAAGCCTATTTGAGCAGCATTCACGAATCATTAGATGAACAAGGCCAGCTCACCAACCAAAGCGTGAAACGCGTTTTGGCCGATTTCGGCAAAGCCTTTGCCGAATGGGTGAACCGATTTTAAGCCGTTAATATTGTCTAACAAAGGCCGTCTGAAAACATGTTTAAGCTTTCAGACGGCCTTTTCCATATATAACCAAACCGCATTTGATGATAACCAAGCATTCTTTCCCTTTTTCAGACGGCCTCGCTAAAGTAGAACGCAATTCAACAGGCCGTCTGAAAAGGAACAGCATGTCTATTCAAAACCAACATCTCAACTGGCTGGAAGCCGAATCCATCCACATCATTCGCGAAGTGATTGCCGAAGCCAAAAATCCGGCGTTGCTGTTTTCCGGCGGCAAAGATTCGGTGGTTTTGCTCGCGCTCGCCATCAAAGCCTTCCGTATTCCCGGGCGCGAATTGAAGCTGCCGTTCAAACTGTTGCACGTCGACACCGGCCACAACTACCCTGAAGTGATTCAATTTCGCGATGAAACCGTTGCCCGCACCGGCGTGCAACTCGTGGTCGGCCATGTTGAAGATTCCATCCAAAAAGGCAGCGTGGTGTTGCGCCGCGAAACCGATTCGCGCAACGCCGCCCAAGCCGTAACCCTGCTCGAAACCATCGAAGAACAAGGCTTCGATGCCCTGATGGGCGGCGCACGGCGCGACGAAGAAAAAGCACGCGCCAAAGAGCGCATCTTCTCTTTCCGCGACGAATTCGGCCAATGGGATCCGAAAAACCAGCGCCCCGAATTGTGGAGCCTCTATAACACCCGCCTGTTTAACGGCGAAAACATGCGCGTGTTCCCCATTTCCAACTGGACCGAGCTCGACATTTGGCAATATATTGAGCGCGAACAGCTCGCCCTACCGCCGATTTATTACGCCCATCAGCGTGAAGTGGTCGAGCGCAACGGCTTGCTCGTGCCCGTCACCCCGCTCACGCCCAAACGCGAAGGCGATATATCCGAAACCCGCAGCGTGCGTTTCCGCACCGTCGGCGACATTTCCTGCACCTGCCCCGTCGCCAGCACCGCCGCCACGCCGTCTGAAATCATCGCCGAAACCGCCGTCGCCACCATTTCCGAACGCAGCGCCACCCGCATGGACGACCGCGTTTCCGAAGCCGCGATGGAAGAGCGCAAGAAGGCCGGGTATTTTTAAAAGTTAAGCGGGGATGCGGCTGCTGAAATACATAACGTTTCAGACGGCCTCGAACAGTTATCGCTTATTTTTTAAACAAGGAGTGTAGGATGGGTTTACACCCATCCTACGCAGGCTAGGTCTGCCACCCTCCCACAAAACGACAACTCCACCCCCAAAAACCACCACCCGCCAAGCCCGCCTGTCATGCGGGCTTTCCCCGTTCAGACGGCTCAGTTTCAGCCAAACTTGCGCCTGCATCCGAGATAGATTATGGTATGCCCTGTCTACTCTCCAAGCGCCCATAAAGGATACCGGCATGACCCAACGCGTGTTTATCGTACACGGCTACGAAGGCAGCCCCAATGGCAACTGGTTCGACTGGCTTTCCGCCAAAATACGCGAACACGGCGCCGAAGCCAGCGCGCTGCATCTGCCCAACCCGCAGCAGCCCGCAGCCCCCGCATGGCAGCTCACGCTCGACCAATACATCGGCGCGCCCGACGAGCATATTTTCCTCGTCGGCCACAGTTTGGGCTGCATCACCCTGCTGCATTTTCTCAACCGCCACCAGCCCGAGCGGCTTGGCGGCTTGGTGCTGGCCGCAGGTTTCACCGAACTGCCGCCCGCCCTGCCGCAGCTCGACGCCTACATCCGCGCTGCCCAACCCGATTTCGACGTGTTAAACCGCATCGACATGCCCGTGCACTGCCTGCTTTCCGACAACGACAGCCACGTGCCGCCCGAGCTCAGCGAAAATCTGGCCGAGCGCCTGCGCAGCCCGCTCACCCGCATCCCCAACGGCGGCCACCTGATGGCCGATGACGGCTTCACCGCCCTGCCGCAAGCTTGGGAAGCGCTGCTGCCGATGCTCGCGCAACAACGCGAAAACGACCCGCTGTAAGCAGGCCGCTGCCAATTATAGTGGATTAAATTTGAATCAGGACAAGGCGGGAAGCCGCAGACAGTACACCTAGTATGGCAAGGCGAGCCCAACGCTGTAATGGTTCAAATTTAATTCACTATATTTCTGCCGCACTTCTGCATTGCAGACAGGCACATCAACCGATTGTCATCCAAGCGACCTATCGCCATGCCAGACATCAAAACCCTCGATTTAAACCTGCTCAAAGCGCTCGACGCCCTGCTCGACGAGCGCCACGTCACCCGAGCCGCCGAACGCTTATCCGTCAGCCAACCCGCCATGAGCGGCATGCTTACACGCCTGCGCGACAGCTTCGGCGACCCGCTGTTTATCCGCAGCCAATACGGTATTGTCCCCACCGAGCGGGCATTGGCGCTGGCTCCGACGGTAAAACAAGTATTGGAAGACATCACCTCGCTGCTGAACATACCCGAATTTGATCCCGCCACCGCCGAGATGAATATCACCATCGCTGCCACCGATTACGCCATGTATGCCGTAGCCGCGCCTTTTCTGGCCGCGCTGAAACCGCGCGCGCCGCATATTCGCGTGGCCGTTATCCAAATCAACGACCGACGCGTGCATGAAGAGTTGGAGCAAGGGCGGCTCGATTTTGCGCTGATTACGCCCGAACATGCCCACGAAGGCCTGCATATCCGCCCGCTATTTGAGGAACACTATGTCTGTGCGCTGCGTCAAGACCACCCGGCAGTAACCGGCGGCAAACTCACACTCGACCAATTCTGCACGCTCGAACAGGCTCTGGTGTCGTATCACGGCGGCGGATTTTCAGGCGTAACCGACCAAGCGCTGGCCAAGCTCGACCGCAGCCGCCGCGTCGGCCTCTCGGTGCAGAGTTTTCTGATTTTGCCGGAGATTTTGCGCAACAGCGATTTGCTGGCCGTGGTGCCCTACCGGTTGGTCGCACAGTTGCCCGATATCGTGCATTTCAAACCACCGATTGAGATTCCCGGTTTCACCAAAGTATTGGCCTGGCACGAACGCACCCACCGCCATCCCGCCCACCGGTGGCTGCGTGATTTGATGTATGAAAGCTGCCATGGCGTGGTGTAAAAGCAGTGTGCAAAAAAGGCCGTCTGAATGGTTCGACAAACTCAAGAACCATTCAGACGGCCTTTTGATATAGTGGATTCAATTTGAATTAAGACAAGGCGGGGAGCCGCAGACAGTACACCGAGTACGGCAAGGCGAGCCAACGCCGTATTGATTCGAATTTAATTCACTATACTTTAGCGCTTTGTTTATTTCTGCACGTTAATGCTATCCAGCTGCACGCGTTTATCATGTGCGGCTACAAATTCACGCGTGGCTTTCATCATCGCCTGCACGCGCGCATCTTCCCAGCGCACGATTTTGTCGTGTTCGTCGCGCTTGTCCGACCAGATAATCACACCGTCGAGGTGTTTGATGCTGGCTTCGAGCATGGCACGCCATTCTTTCGGGCCGATAAACTGTTTGAAATACGGGCTGTCTTTAAACGAATAATATTGCGGCCAGATATAGCCGATAATACGTTTTTCAGGATACAAGCGCTTGGTTTCCGCCACCATCACCGCCATATCTTTTTCCCATTGCTTCACATCCGGGCCGCCGATATAAAACACGGGATACAAATCATCGCTCACCGCGCCCGCCGCAATCCGGCGCTGCCCGGCTTCGCGCCATTTTTTCAAAATCGCTTCTTCCGATTGATTCGGGCGCACAAAACGAATCAGGTTGAGATTAGCCACCGGCACGCCGTAATTACCGATTTTGGCATTGGGATTGATGCGTTTGAATTCCCGAAACATCTTATCAAAATCCGCAGCAATGGCTTCACCGCTGAGAATCTCGCCGTCGATTTTGCCGAACCAGCTTTCGATATCGAGTGCAATCACGTTCACCCCCTCACGACGCGATTTGTGTGCATATTGTTTCACCCGCACCGGATCAAACACCCCCGCCTTGCGCTTGCCATCGGCGGCGGGCATGGTAATCTGGCGCTCGTAAATCAACATGGCCGGAGAAAGCCGCTCGGCGCTCAAATCTTTCGGTTTGCCGACATAATCCATCGTGTCATACATCACAAAAGGCTTATCCGCATCTTTAGCCTGACAAGCCGTTGCCGTCAGACCGATAAACGCCGCAAGCAGCACCAATAATTTCATCTTCATTTCTTGTCCGATTCAATTGAAACAAGTTTTAGGACAGCAAGGCCGTCTGAATGGTTCAGACGGCCTCAGGCGGAAACCATTCTATCATTAAAAACTGCTTTTCGCTTTGGCACACTTCACAATGCCATCCAACCATTCCTGATGGCCGTTAATCATCGGATTGGGCACCGTTTGCGCCAACGCCTGCGCCGGTTTGCCGATTTGCGATTCCTGCGTCAAGATGCGCACGCGGCCGCCATCGAGATCTTCAATCAACCAAGCGTGTATCACATCAAGGCGGCTTTCCGCATCACCTTCTGCCCAGCCGTGCCAAGAAATACGGCCGGGACAGCCTGCGGCAGGGGCAGCATATTCCGTGATTTCCGCTTCAATCGGGAAACCGAACGTTTTGAAACGGAAACGCGAATGCGCGTTTAATTCAGTGCTGTTTTGATTATCGAATGCCACATCGGCCACATTGCTGTAATAAGTCGGCCAGGCGCGGCTGTCGTTGAGATAAGGCCACACCTCTGCGGCGCTCAAACCCGCCACAATCACTTCGTTGGAGCAGAAATTATCGGTGAAACCGGGGGTGTATTGCTCCGGCCAATGGATGCTGTTTTGCATGGTGGTTCCTTTCGGTTGCGCTGTTGTTTGGATGGAGCCATTATCCTGTCGTCGCAGTTATCCGTCTAATTGCCAATTTGTATTTTCGATATATAAAAAACCGATATCTCAAGCCGCCACCGATATAACCAAAGCGCATTTCATGATAACCAAGCATTCTTTCCCTTTTTCAGACGGCCTCGTTAAAGTAGCAACCAATCCAAGCCATTCAAAACGAAGGAACGCACATGTCTGCCACCACCGCCCCCGTATTGCGCTTCATCACCGCCGGCAGCGTTGACGACGGCAAATCCACTCTTATCGGCCGTCTGCTCTACGACAGCAAAACCCTGCTTGCCGACCAGCTCGACAAACTCAACCGCGATGCCGAAGCCGGCCGCAACATCGACTTCGCCAGCCTCACCGACGGCCTCGCTGCCGAACGCGAACAAGGCATCACCATCGACGTGGCCTACCGCTATTTCGCCACCGCCCGCCGCAAATTCATCATCGCCGACACCCCCGGCCACGAACAATACACCCGCAACATGGTCACCGGCGCTTCCACCGCCGACGCCGCCATCGTATTGGTTGACGCCACGCGCGTCGATTTCAACACCAATCCCGCCGCCCTGCTGCCGCAAACCAAACGCCACAGCGCCATCTTGAAATTACTCGGCTGCCCCAGCATCATCGTTGCCGTCAACAAACTCGACCTGCTTGATTTCGACGAAAACAAATACCAAGCCATCACCGAAGCCTACGCCAAGCTCGCCGAACAAATCGGCCTCGAAGCCGACATCCACTATCTGCCCATCAGCGCCCTGCAAGGCGACAACATCGTCAACGCCAGCACCCGCACCCCGTGGTATTCAGGCCTGCCGCTGCTGCCGCTGCTCGAAACCCTGCCCGTGAGCGGCAGACACGCCGCCGATTTGCCCGCCCATTTCCCCGTGCAGCGCGTTGCCCGCCAAGACGGCAGCAGCAGCGACGATTTCCGAGGCTACCAAGGCCGCCTCGAAGCAGGCCGTCTGAACATCGGCAGCGAAGTGGTGGTGCAGCCCTCCGGCAAACGCGCCCGCATCAGTGCCATTTACAATCCCAACGGCGCCGCCGACAGCGCCGAAGCCGGCGAAACCCTCACCCTCACGCTCGATACCGATATCGACATCTCGCGCGGCGACAGCATCCTCGCCCTCGACAACCCCGCCGAACCGAGCCAGAATTTCCAAGCCGCCTTATGCTGGTTTGACGAAACCCCGCTCAACCTGCGCCGCAAATACCTGCTCAAACAAGGCACGCAGACCACCGCCGCCAAAATCAGCGAAATCGCCTATATTTGGGACGTACACACCCTCAGCAACGTGCAGTCGGCCAGCGAGCTCAAACTCAACGACATCGGCAGCGTCAGCCTGAAAACCCAACAGTCGCTCACCGCCACCACCTATGCCGACAACCCCGCTACCGGCGCGTTTATCCTCATCGACGAAGCCACCCACCACACCGTCGCCGCCGGGATGATACGCAACACCCGCGAGCAGAGCGCGTTTGAGATTTAAGTGTTGGCAAGATAATAAGGCCGTCTGAACAGATTGTTTTCAGACGGCCTTTAGCCTCAATCTACTGTATAACTGAAATATTGTCATTGACCTATTTTCCGTCAAAAAAGGCCGTCTGAAAGCAAAACCTTTCAGACGGCCTTTATCCCAACAATATAGTGAATTAGATTTGAATCAGGACAAGGCGGGGAGCCGCAGACAGTACACCTAGTACGGCAAGGCGAGCCAACGCTGTACTGGTTCAAATCTAATCCACTATACTTTTACACTTCCGCCATCGCCATCAAACTCGCATTACCGCCGGCTGCGGTAGTGTTGGTGCTGCGGCTGATTTCTTCAAACAGCGGCAACACGTCCACGCCTTGAGCGGCATCGATGATGCGGATGAGCGCGCCTTCGGTGGCGGCCAGCGCGGCTTTGGCTTCGCTCGGCAGGGCTTCGAGTGCCAAAACGTGGCTGATGCCGCTTTGCTCGGGATAAGCCGACACGCTCAAATAAGCGGACAAATGTTCCTGCCAAATCGCCAGCGGGTGTTCGGGCTGCACCACCGCTTTGATGCCGGAGGCGGCCAGTTGAATCAGCGCGGCGTAGGCGGCGGGCAGCGTGCCGCCGTAGAGCCACACTTGCTCGGGCGCACGCCAGCTCAAGATGTTGGCCTCGCCGGTGGGGCCGTTGAGCACGGATTTGGCTTCGCGCAGGGTGGCGACGCGGCTTTTACCCGCTTCGGCGGCCAGTTGCAGTTTGGTTTCTTGGTCGAAACCCATTTGGTGCATCTGGTTTTCCAGCACAGCCAAGGCTTGTTCGTCGGCTTTGCCGATGCGGTTGAGCGTGGGCGCGTGCCAGCGCGGGGCGCAGGTGAGCCGTTGCAGGTAGAAGGGGCCGCCGGCTTTGGGGCCGGTGCCGGAGAGGCCGTGGCCGCCGAAAGGCTGCACGCCCACCACCGCGCCGACGATGTTGCGGTTGACATACACATTGCCCGCTTCGATGCGGCTGCAGATATGCTCGATGGTGGAATCGATGCGGCTGTGCACGCCGTGGGTAAGCGCGTAGCCTTTGCTGTTGATTTGATCGATCAGCGCGTCCAACTCGTCGGCACGGTAGCGCACCACATGCAGCACGGGGCCGAACACTTCGCGCTGCAATTCGTTGAGGTTGTTCAACTCAAACAGCGTCGGCGCAACAAACGTGGCGTTGGCGGCGTTTTCCGGCAGCGCGATTTGGTGGAACGCTTTGGCCGCGCCTTTCATTTTGTCGATGTGGGCGAGCAGGTTTTGCTGCGCT